>JARGNS010000170.1 GCA_029213105.1 Planctomycetota bacterium | reverse complement strand
AGCCCCCGTAGCCCAGCGCCAGGTCGATGCCGTAGCGCAGGTAGTCGCCCTGCGTGTTGTGGGGGAAGTCGAGTCGATCGGCGTAGTAGAACGCCCAGAGGCCGACCTCGCCGTACCAGCGGTTTGTGGTCTGCCGGAGGGCACCTTCCTGGAAGCCGATGCCGTCGGCGAAGGCGTAGTTCAGACGCGCGGAATAGGCGAGGTTGTCGGACGAGCGCTGGTCCTGGAGGTTGCGCACGTGGTCGCCACCATCGCCATTGGTGATGGCCAGCATGTAGCTGAACTGCTCGCGCGGCCCGTAGGTGCCGTGGAACATCACGCCGTAGTCGCGATTGCGGTCGGAGTAGCCGGGCATGCCGAGGCCGGGCCAGGCGGAGGCCAGCGAGAGGTCGGCGAACTGCTGCAGCTCGGGCTGCGTCATCAGCTGGCGGCTGGCCGGCGTACGGATCAGTCCACCTCGGACGTTGATGACGTTGGTCGGACTCCACTGGATCCAGGCTTCACGCAGTGGATCGAACTCCTCGTTGTGGGAGTCGGGGCCGAGGTTGGGGTTCTTGCAGCCGAGGCAGCCGCGTAGGTCGGCCCAGGCACGCTGGCCCCCGTTGTTCCCGAAGTCGAGCTCCATGAAGTAGCGGAAGTCGGGTTCGGACGTTCCGGAGAGGCGCAGCACGGCACGCGGCAGCGAGAAGCCGGAGAGGTCGCCGCCCGGGCTCGGGGCGTTGTCCTCGTAGAGGAATGCCTCGTAGCGCGTCTGCAGGATCATGTTCAAGGCCAGGCGGAATCCGCCGGTGCGGAAACGGAAGCCGGCGTCGTAGCCGGCGATGCCCGGCATCGAGGTCGGCGCGAAGAGCGGCGCGTCGTCCGCCATGTACAGGTCCACCCGGCGCTGGATGTCGCGCTGGCTGTAGAGCTGCGGCGCATCCTGGACCCTGCCGGTCGGGGCCGGGACGGGTGCAGGCCGCGTGTTGGCGGGGGGCGTCGTCGGCGGACGTGGCGAGGAAGGCTGACTGGGGGCGAGCGGCGGCAGCGGTTGCGTGGTGCGGGCGACGCCTCCGGGCGGGGGTACCGGCGCGCCGCGCGAGCGCTTGATGATGCGCGGGGGGGGCAGGAGCCCGTCCTCGGCCCAGGCCGGGGGCGCGCAGGCCAGAAGGGCCCCCAAAACCCCAACGAACAGGCCTCCGTAGCGCATGGTCCGACTCCCGAGCGGTTCCCCCGCAGGCCCCGGAGTACCCGGGGCGCGCGAGTTCCCGCAAGTTCCATTTCAAGGGCCGTGACAGGAACGATACCGAACCCGCCCTGGGCGCCCGCCGGGGGGGCGGTTTGGCTCATCCCGCAGGGGGGGGATGCCGATAACGACGTTGCCTGCCGTGTCCATTTGCGTGAACACGAGAGGCAGTGCCTGGGAGTGGCAGCATGCTCGCACGTGGTTTCCTTCGAACGATCCTGGCCGTGGGCGCGGTGTGCCTCGTGGCGGGGGGCTGCGGCAGCGCCGCCGAGACCCCGTCGTCCGAGGGCCGCGTGGAGGCGGGCGCGGATCTCCCGACGGCGGGCCCCGCCGCCCACTCGACGCCCGGCTGGTACGTCATCGCCGATGGCGGCGGCGGCGCGGGTGGCAACGACCAGCTCTACAGCGTCGACATCACGCTGCCGGTTCCGCAGAACGCCCAGTCGGCCATCGGTACGGGCACGGGCACGGACAACATCGAGGGGGCGGCCTTCTGGCCCGGCAACGACACGCTGTACGCGTTCGACAGGGATCGGCTGGGGACCGTCAACCTCACGACCGGTGCGTGGACGCAGCTCGTGAACAAGGACGTTTGGGATGACGGCAACGGCGCGCGCCTCGTGGGGCTGGATAGTGCCCGCAATCCCGAGACCGTTCGACCCGACACCCTCAGTGACATCGACAGCGTGAGTTTCGATCCCAACACCGGGCGCGGCTACGGCGTGGCCCGCGTGGGCGGGGCGGACATCCTCTTCCAGTTCGATGTCGCGACCGGCTTCATCGTGCGCGGCGCGTTCCAGATCGGTGCCACGGTGTACGACTACTTCCGGGTGCCGGCCGTGGAGCCGGGCAACGAGGACATCGACGACATTGCGATCGATCCGTACGACGGCCAGCTCTACGGCATCGCCAACGGGGGCGGCCGGGCCGATCGGCTGGTGCGCATCGACAAGTTCACGGGCATTTCGAGCGACGTGGGCGTGCTTGGCGTCGAGGACATGGAGGGCTTTGCCTTCTACAACGACTCGACCATGTGGGGGGTCTCGGGCAACACCTCGAACAACGCCCCCGATGGCTCGTCCAACGACGACTCGGTCTTTTCGATCGACCGGGTGGCAGGTCTGGCGTACGACCGCCGTCCACTGACCGTGGGCGGCTTCGACTTCGAATCGATGGCCTTCCTGACCGCGGACCTGAACGAGTTCTGCGGACGGGTCTGGTGCGACGACAACGGCAACGCCGTGCAGGACGGCGGCGAGCTCGGCGTGCCCAACGTGACGCTCGTGCTCTGGCGTGACGTCGCGAACAACGACGTGCTCGACGCCGAGACGGATATCGCCTTGGCCAGCACCACGACCGACGCCGCGGGGGACTACTGCTTCGGCGTGGCGTCCACGGGCGACTACGTCATCACGGTGAAGAGCGATACTCTCCCGGCCGACTTCGTTCTGAGCCAGGCGGATGTGCAGCCCGTGAGCGTGACGGGCTTCGGCAACACCGTCTCGGGCCTGGACTTCGTCAAGACCGGTGCGGTCGGCACCCTGGGCGACACGATCTTCCTCGATGTGGATGGCGACGGCGTCCAGGACATCACCGATCCGGGCCTGCGCGACGTGACCGTCAACCTCGTCGATCCGGGGCCGGACGGCACCTGCGGGACGCCCGACGACGTGGTCCTGCAGACCACGACCACCGACGGCGGGGGGTACTACTACTTCGCCAGCCTGCCCGACGCGGGCTACTGCCTGGACGTCGACGAGTCGACCCTGCCGCCCGCTTCGACCCTGACCACCGGCAACGAGCCGTACGCCGCTACGGTCGCCGCGGGTAGCAACGACCTCGGCGCCGACTTCGGCTATCAGTTCCCCGCTCGCGTGGGTGACCTGGTGTGGTTGGACGTGAACGGCGACGGCCTGGTCGATCCGGATGAGCCGGGGCTCGCCGGCGTCACCGTGGATCTGTCAGCGCCCGGGCCGGATGGCTTCTTCGGGACCGCGGATGACGTGGCCGTGGCTACGACCGTGACCGGCGCCCAGGGGGCCTACGAGTTCGGCGGGCTCGTTCCCGGTGCGTACGCCGTCACCGTCAACGCGGCCACCACGCCGACGGGCACCACGCTCACCACCGGCGCCAACCCGATTCGGGGCTTCCTCCGGCAAGGGCAGTTCTACGAACTGGCCGACTTCGGCTACGTGGGGAATGCGTCGATCGGTGATCGCCTCTGGAACGACCTGGATGGCGACGGCTTGCAGGAGCCCGGCGAGCCGGGGCTCGCGGGCGTGCGCGTCACGCTCGTGGGAGCCGGCACGGACGGCATCCTCGGCACGGCGGACGACCTGCACTTCCCGGCGCAGACGACCGCGGCGGATGGTTCGTACAGCTTCCCCGGGTTGATCCCCGACGTCTACCGCGTGGACGTCGACACCACGACCCTGCCGGCGGGCATCACGACGCCGACCAGTGGCAACGATCCGCTGGACATCACCCTGGCCCAGGGCGACGACTTCACGGACGCCGACTTCGGGTTCAAGCAGGATGACGCCACGATCGGCGATCGCGTCTGGAACGACCTCGATGGCGACGGACTCGATGAGGCGGGCGAGGCCGGACTGGGCGGTGTGCAGTTGAACCTGTTGACGCCCGGTCCCGATGGCGTGTTCGGCACGGCCGATGACGTGACGGCGGCGACGCGCACCACGGCTGCCGATGGCAGCTACGACTTCACCGCACTTCCCGCGGGGCGGTACCGCGTGGACGTGGTCGAGGGCACGCTGCCCGCCGGCTTCGGTCTCTCCACCGGCAACGAGCCGCTCGATGTGATCCTCGCCGGAAGCCAGGACTTCAACGATGGGGACTTCGGCTTCTGGGCCGCGGCTTCGATCGGCGATCGCCTGTGGGACGACCTCGACGGCGATGGTGTACAGGATGCAGGGGAGCCGGGGCTCGGTGGCGTCGACGTCGATCTGCTAGGCCCGGGTGCGGATGGCACGCTCGGCACCGCCGACGATGTCGTACTGCTCTCGACTACCACCGCGGCGGATGGCACCTACGGCTTCGCGGGCCTGGCGCCGGGCCCGGTGCGGGTCGACGTGGACGGCGGGACGCTGCCGGCCGGCTACGTCCTCACCTCGGGCAACGAGCCCCTGGATCGCGTGCTGGCTGCGGGCGAGACGGTCACGGACGCCGACTTCGGCTTCTGGGCTCCGGCTTCGATTGGCGATCGGGTCTTCGATGACCTGGACGGCGATGGCTTGCAGGACGCCGGGGAGCCCGGCTTGGGCGGCGTGCGCGTCGATCTCACCGAGGCGGGGCCGGACGGCCTGCTGGGCACGCTCGATGACGTCGTCATCGGCAGCGACACGAGCGATGCCGCCGGGGTCTACGGCTTTGGTGTTCTGCCTGCCGGCCTCTACCGCGTGAACGTGGATCAGGGGACGGCCCCGGCGGGCTTCATGCTTACCACCGGGAATGATCCGCTCGACGTCATGCTGGGCCAGGGCGCCACCGTGACGAATGCAGACTTCGGCTTCTGGCGCTCGGCCTCCGTAGGCGATCGCGTCTGGAACGACGTCGATGGAGATGGCCTCCAGGATGCCGGCGAGCCCGGCATCTCGGGCGTGGGCCTCGATCTGACCGAGGCCGGCCCGGACGGCACGCACGGCACTGCTGACGATGTGGCCGTGGCCTCGTCCGTCACGGGCGTGGATGGCACCTACGCGTTCGGCTCGCTGCCGCCCGGCAACTACCGCATCGCGCTGGACGCGGGCACCGTTCCGGCGGGGCTCGTCGTCACCGGCGGCTCCGATCCCACGGACTTCGTCCTGAACCCCGGCGATGCCGTCACCACCGTGGACTTTGGTCTGCGCGACAGTGGGCGCCTCGGCGATCTCGTCTGGGATGACGTCGATGGCGATGGGGTGCCGGACGTCGGCGAGCCTGGCTTGCCGGGTGTCACGGTGCGTCTCCTGGATGCAGGACCCGACGGCATGTGCGGCAGCGCCGACGACGTGGACCTCGGCAGCACGACGACCAACGCCGCGGGGAACTTCGCGTTCGAGAACCTGCCGGGGGGCACGTACTGCGTCATGGTCGACGGCGCCACCGTGCCGGGGGGCTACGTGCCCACCAGCGGGGTCGGCACCCAGGTCGTGACCCTGCCCCCGGGGGGCACGCGGGACGACACGGACTTCGGCTACCGACAGGTGGCTGCCATCGGCGACCGCGTCTGGCACGACCTGAACGCCGACGGCGTCGAGGATCCGGGTGAGCCCGGGTTGGTGGGTGTGGATGTGGACCTGCTCGAGGCCGGCCCCGACGGCACGCTCGGCACGCCCGACGACATCACCTTCCCGACGCAGACGACGGGGGCCGACGGGGCCTACCTCTTCAGCAGCCTGCTGGCTGGTGTCTACCGTGTGACGGTGGACGGCGTCACGCTGCCCGCCGGCATGACGCTCACGACGGCCAACCAGCCGTACGACACGACGCTTGCTCCGGGTGCAGGAGACGCGGGTGCCGACTTCGGTTTCCAGTACCCCTCCGTCATCGAAGGCAGTGTCTGGCAAGACGTCGATGAGGACGGGACCGTCGAGGGCGGAGAGCCCGGCATCGTGGCCGTGGCGGTCGACCTCTTCGGCCCCGGTCCCGATGGCCTGCTCGGGACAGCCGACGACGTGCTCGTCGACTCCCAGGTGACCTCCGGGCCCGCGGGGGACTACCGCTTCGAGCACGTGCCGCCGGGCATGTACCGGGTGCTCGTGCGCCCGGCCACCGTGCCGGCGGGCATGGACCTGACGACGGGCAACCAGCCGTTCGACACGGTGATTCCCACGACGCCCACGACGGCGCGTGCGGACTTCGGCTACCAGCACACGGGCACCATCGGGGACCGCGTCTACTTCGACCTCGACGCCGATGGCGTGGAGGACCCGGGGGAGCTCGGCATCGTCGGCGTGCAGGTGGCGCTGCGCGAGGCGGGCCCGGATGCCCTGCTCGGTACGGCCGACGACACGGTCTTCCCCAACGAGACGACGGCCGCCGACGGCACGTACACCTTCGCGCAGCTGCCCCCCGGGCTGTACCGGGTGAGCCCCGTGACCGCGACGCTGCCGGCCGGGACGGCTCTCAGCACGGCGAACGCGGCGTTCGACATCCCGCTGCCTGCCGCAGGCACCGAGACGAGTGCCGACTTCGGCTACCGCCACACCGGCGTGATCGGCGACCGCCTCTGGCGGGACTCGAACGCCGATGGCGTGCAGGATCCCGGCGAGCCGGGGCTGGATGCAGTGGGACTCACCCTCGTGGGCCCCGGAGCGGATGGCCTGTTCGGCACGGCGGACGACGTCACGCTCGGCACGACGACGACGGCGATGGACGGAAGCTACGGCTTCTCCAATCTGCCTGCAGGGGACTACCGCGTGGTGGTGGATACTGGCACGCTGACGACGGGCCTGCAGCCGACGACCGGCGGTTCGCAGCTCGACGTCACCCTGACGGCGGGAGAGGTCCTGAGCACGGCGGACTTCGGCTTCCAGTTCGCCAGCTCGATTGGCGATCGCGTCTGGACCGATGACGACTTCGACGGCGTCCAGGACCTTGGCGAGGCCGGCTTGGTCGGCGTCACGGTGGCGCTGTTCGAGGCCGGCGTGGATGGCTTGCTCGGCACGGCGGACGACGTGGCTGTCGGGAGTACCACGACCGGGGCCGACGGCGCGTACGGCTTCGCGTTCCTCCCGCCGGGCCTCTACCGGGTCGAGGTTCCGGGGGCAGGCTTGCCCGCGGGCTTCCAGCCCACCACGGGCAATCTGCCCTTCGACGTGATGCTCGGGACAGCCCAGGTCGTGACGGATGCGGACTTCGGCTACCAGGTCACGAGCACGCTCGGGGACCGCGTGTGGAACGACCTCGACGGCGACGGCGTCCAGGATCCGGGCGAGCCGGGACTCAACGGTGTGACGGTGACCGTCAGCGCCCCCGGGCCCGACGGCCTGCTCGGCACGGCCGACGACGTGGTCGTCGGCTCGACCGTGACGGCCGGGGACGGCGATTGGACGGTGCCGGGGCTGCCGCCGGGCCCGTACCGCGTGATTCCCGAGGCGGGCACCCTGCCCGCCGGCATGCAGAACACGACGGCGAACGTGCCGTTGGATGTCACGTTGCCGGTCGCGACGACACTCGACACCATCGACATGGGCTTCCAGTTCACGGGGGCCATTGGTGATCGGGTCTGGACCGACACGGACGCCGACGGTGTGCAGGACGTGGGCGAGGTCGGACTGGTCGGCGTTCAGGTCGACCTGATCGAGGCTGGGCCGGATGCCATGCTGGGCACGGCCGACGACGTCAACGTGGGGAGCACGCTCACCGGCGTCGACGGCGCCTACACGTTCGCCGCGCTCCCGCCCGGGCTGTAC
>JARGNS010000169.1:6103-7638 GCA_029213105.1 Planctomycetota bacterium | reverse complement strand
CTCGGCCGGGCCCCTCCGGCTCTTTTGTTGAGAGTGATTCGCAGAATCAGTATGGTGGCGGCCTGACGTGAGGAGAGCACGACCGATGACCATCCGCTTGGCATACCTGGCACTCGCCCTGGCCTTCCTGGCCCTCGGCCCGACCGCGTGGGCCGCAGACGAGTTCCCCGCCCCTGCGCCGAAGGCGGCCGACAAGGCACCGGCCGACGAGGCACCGGCCGACGAGGCACCGGCCGAGGACGCGGCTGCGGACGCCGCGGCCGGTGGCGAGACCGACCTCGCCGTCATCGAGGACGCGAGCACCGGGGAGTCCATGCGCGTCGACATCGTCGGCATCCGCTCGATCATCGGGCCCGAGCCGGCCAAGGCACTGCGCACCGTGCCCGGCTCCAGCTTCACGATCGATCGCGACCGCCTGCAGAAGTCGCGCACGGTGACGACCCTGCAGGGCGCCCTGCGCGGCGAGCCCGGCGTGAACGTCCGACCCGAGGCCAGTGGGGGCATCGTCCCCAACATCGGCTTCCGCGGCCTGAACCCCGATCGCAGCGAGCGCGTGCTGATCCTCGAAGACGGCGTCCCCGTCGGGTTCGCGCCCTACACCGTCAACGCGGCGTACTACGTGCCGCCGCTCGAGCGCATCGCCCGCATCGAGGTGCTGAAGGGCAGCGGACAGATCCTCTACGGGCCGCACACCGTCGGCGCCGTCATGAACCTCATCACGCCGGAGATCCCGGAGCAGGCGTATGCTCGCATCAATCTCCTCGCCGGCTCCCATGGCTACATCGCGCCCTACCTCGAGGCGGGCGCGACATACGGCCGCTGGGGCTTCCTCGTGACCGGCCTCATCAAGCAGGGGGACGGCTACCGGGACGATTCGTCGTTCGACGTGAAGGACGCCATGGTCAAGGTGCGCTACCGCTGGTCACGGCGCACCGACCTGACGGTCAAGCTCACCGCGCATGACTCGGATTCGCAGAACACCTACCTCGGTCTGACCGAGGGGATGTTCGCGCAGAACCCGACGCAGAACCCCGTGCCCGACGACACCTACAAGCTCGCCTACTACGGCGGCACCGCCACCTTCCGGTCGACGCGCGCCAACCACGAGTGGCTCGTGAACCTGTACACCAGCTACGGCATGCGGGACTGGAATCGCCAGGACTTCCGCCGCAACACCGGGTTCGCGGCCCCGCCGGCCAATACCGTGGCCACCGTCGGGGACACCACGATCGATGGGGGCGCGATCTACCTGCGCTCGAGCTTCGGTTCGCGCGACCGCAACTTCTTCAAGGCGGGCCTCGAGCCGCGCTTCCGGGGCACGACCTGGATCGGCGGCCGGAAGAACGAGTACGAAGTCGGCGCGCGGATCCACACCGAGTACTTCGAGAACGAACGCAACAACCGGCCGACCCTGGCGGGGCCGGTCACCACGCGGGACCGCGACGTCACGCGCACGAACGCCGTGTCGGCGTGGGTCCACGACAAGGCCCAGGTCACGCGGCGGCTCAGCGTCAGTGGTGGCGTGCGTGTCGAGC
>JARGNS010000169.1:2574-6093 GCA_029213105.1 Planctomycetota bacterium | reverse complement strand
ACAAGTCCACGCGCTCGTTCGAGCGCCAGGCCGGCGCCGATGTCGACTTCGAGGGCGAGAGCGACACGACCGTCGTGATCCCGGGCGTGGGCTTCACGGTCGATCTCGGTCGGAACAACACCGTCTTCGGTGGCGTGCACCGCGGCTTTGCGCCGCCGCGGACGAGTGACAGCATCGACAGCACGGGCACCGATCTCGATCTCGACGCCGAGGAGAGTTGGAACTACGAACTCGGGGTACGCGGGACGCCCTTCACCTGGCTCGGGTACGAGGCCACCGCGTTCTACATGGACTTCAAGAACCAGGTCGTGCCGGCCAACGAGTCCGGCGGCGCGAGTACGGAGAACACCAACGCGGGTGAGACGGAGCACCTGGGGATCGAGGCGACGGCCAGCATCGAACTGCTCGGTGCGTTCTCGCGCTTCCGCAAGCGCCCGCGCGCGCCGCAGCTCTGGGTCGATGCGACCTGGATGTACGTGCACACCGAGAACACCACGCCGGGAGGCACCTTCGAGGGCAAGCGACTGCCCTACGCCCCGGAGCACACCGGCAGCTTCGGACTGCGCGGCGAGTTGCCGGGCCCGGGCATCTCGGCAAGCCTCTTCGCCTCCTACACAGGCGAGCAGTTCACCGATCAGGCGAACACCCGCCCCGTCTCCGCGGATGGCACCCGAGGGCTGATCGGCGACTACTGGGTCGTGGACTTCACCACCCGGGCGCGCCTGCCGCGCAGCAAGCTGTTCCTGACGGTCTCCCTCAACAACATCTTCGACAAGGTCTACGAGGCGTCCCGGGCGCCCCGCGGGACCTTCCCCGGGGCCGAGCGGCACCTGTTCGTGGGCCTCGAGGCGGATCTGCGCTGATGGCTGCCCCCAAGACCCGGGCCCCGGCCGGCCGTGGACTGAATCCGACGAACCCGGCGGCCGTGGCACCCGTTGAGACCTCCGCACGACCGGCGCTAGAATCGGCGCCCCGGAGCGCGACCATCCAGTCCTCGAGAGCCATCCCCGCACCCACCCGGACCCGCCGCCGCGCGGAGGGTGATCGACGTCCGGTGCGCTGGCTGCCGCTCGGGATCTCCGGCGTGGTTCACGGCTCCCTCCTGTTGGTGCTGGTGTTGGTCTACGCCGCCGTCCCGCCGCCCCCCGAGCGCCGCGGAGCCTTCCAGACGGTCGCCTTCGTCGAGCCCTGCGTCGACGAGGCGTGCGAACCCGTCGCCGATGAACTTCCCGAGGAGGACCCCGTCGACGACCTCGAGCTGACGCCGCTCGTCGAGCCGGACGACGTCACCCCCGAGGACGACACCGAGTTGCCCCTCGTCGAGCCCGAGCGCGCCGTGCTGCACGAGCCGCCGACGCTCGCCGCGCACGAGGTCCCGCTCTCGGCGGTCAAGCGTCGCGAGCCGAAGCCGGTCGCTCGTCCGCGCCCGACCGCCGCACGGCCCGTGGCCCGCCGCCCGGTGCAAGCCCGTCCCGCAGCCCAGCCGCGCGGCAGGACGAAGCTCAAGCTCGTCAGCCGCCCGAGCCTCTTGAGCTACTACCCCGCCGAGGCTCGTCGCCAGGGGATCGAGGGCGAGGCCCTCGTCGAGATCCTCGTGGACGCCTCGGGTACGGTCACCCGTGCGACGCTCGTTCGGACGAGCGGCTCGGCCTTGCTCGACCGCCAGGCACTGAAGGTCATGTACGCCTACCGCTTCGAGCCCGGAGCGCGAGGCAGGGCCAGGGTCCCGGTCAGCTTCCGACTACGCTAGTCCGCATGCGTAGCCCCCTGCGCGCCGTGCCGGCGCGAGCCCTGTCGATGCCCCTGCTGGGCATGCTGTTCCTCACCCTGCTCTCGAGCTGCGTCTGCGGCAAGCCTCCGTCGTGCTGCCGCATGGCGACCTCGGCGGCCCCCGAGGCGGCCCTGCCGCCCGGGCCGTACGCCCGGGACGCGCGCCAGTCGGCGTGGAGCTACCTCGCGGCCAAGTACGACGCGGATGGCGACGAACGCATCACGGCCGAGGAACACGGCCGCGGCGAGGCGGCGTTCCAGCACCTCGACTCGGACAAGAACGGCGCCATCACGGCCGACGATCTCGGCCCCGGACCGGTCCACGGGCTGATGGCGCGCATGATCTTCATGCACTGGCTCCAGGACGATGAGGACCCGCGGGTCCTTACGCGCGCGGAGTTCGAGCGCGGCCTCGCCGTCGTGGATGCCGACGGCAGCGGCGCCTTCACGAGCCGCGAACTCGCGCGGCACATGGAGGCCCACGAGGCCTCCGTCCCAGGGATGCCGGTGCCGCCCCCCGGCATGGATCCGTTCCTCTCGCTCGAGCTGCTCGCCGACGAGGACCGCGATCACGCGGTGAGCACCCAGGAGGCGCTGGCGTACTTCGACGCCCATGCGCAGGACGGGGCCTGGTCCCTGCGGCGGCGCCGCCGGCCGCCGCCCGGCAAGGGCCGTCCGGAGCCTGCTGCCGCGGTGGGGGAGACGGCCCCGGACTTCACCCTCCACAGCCCGGACGGGAAACGCGCCGTCACGCTCTCGTCGTTCCGCGGCAAGCAGCCCGTTGCGTTGCTCTTCGGCAGCTACACCTGACCCCCGTTCGTGTTCGAGGCCGGTCGGCTTCGCGCGCTCTACGCGCAGTACCGCGAACAGGTCGCGTTCCTCGTTGTCTACATCCGGGAAGCCCACGCCCTGGATGGACGCTCGCCGCTCATCAAGGGCGGCCTGCCGCTGGTGGAGGAGCCCGTCACCCTCGATGAGCGCCGCGCGGTAGCTACCGTCTGCCTGCGGCGCACGGCGTTCGAAGGCATGCCGGCCGTGGTCGATGGCATGGACAACGCGACCGAGAAGGCCTACGCGGCTGCGCCCGACCGGCTGTACCTGATCGGGAAGGACGGGCGCGTGGCGTACCAGGGTGCGCCCGGGCCGTTCGGCTTCCTGCCGAGCGCGCTCGAGAAGGCGATCGAGGCCGAGCTCGCCGGCAAGGCCAGCGAGGCGCCGAAGCCCTGATCGCAGGAGCTTGGGTATCCTGGGCCCGGAGGCCCTGCATGTTCACACGTTCTCGCTGGCTCACGTCCTGCTCGGCCCTCGTGCTGGCCCTGCTCCTGGGGCACCCGGCGACGGCGGCCGAGGAAGCCGAGTCGCCTCCGAGCCGCACCGCGTCGCAGATCCTGGGGGCCGAGAAGGTCAAGGGGCCCGGCTACACGATCCGCGAGCGCGTCGAGCCGCGTGCCTTCCTCAACCACTACGAGATCGAGTCCTCCTTCGGGTTGTACGAGGCACACTCCGACCGCATGCTCACGGTGCGCCTGCGCGAGATCCAGACCATGCAGCGCCTCATGAAGATGAGCGCGACCAACACCTACATGGCGTCGCTCCAGAAGCGGCTCGTCGCGCTCCCCAACTCGTTGGTGCAGGTGGCGACGAATCCGGTCAAGGCCATCGGACGTGTGCCCAAGGTCGTGGGCAAGACCTTCGGTCGGGTGGGGTCGTTTCTCGGCGGCGTCGGCAAGGGCGGGGGCGGGAAGAGCC
>JARGNS010000169.1:0-2564 GCA_029213105.1 Planctomycetota bacterium | reverse complement strand
TGACATCCGCAAGGCGCTTGTGGCGGCGCAGAAGCGCCGCCTCGCCGCCGAGCTGAAGGTGGACGTCTACTCGACGAACCCGAAGCTGCAGCAGCTGCTGGACGACGTGGCGACCGCGCGCTACGCCGGCGAGATGACCGTCAGCCTGGCCAGCTACGCGATCCCCGGCGGGGCGGGCACGGCCGTCTACAGCGCGGCGAGCTACAACGCCGACATCGTGCAGATCCTCGCCGACAAGACGGAGGAGGAGTTGATCGCCCACAATGGCAAGCTGTTGCGTGGGCTGGGTGTGCATGCGTTCGTCGTGCGCAAGTTCTTCGAGACACCGCATCTCTCGCCCCGCCACGAGACCAGCATCACGGCGGCCATGGGCACGATGCGCGGGGTCCAGGGGCTCGGCGCCGTGGCCGAGGCTGCGACGGAGGTCGTCGACGAGACGCGCGCGCTGTTGCAGGAACAGCAGGCCCTCGCACTCGCCTACTACCACCAGCACCGCGAGCCGCTCGCCGAGTTGCAGGCCGATGGAGGCATCGTCGTGGCCCGTACCCGCTCGGGACGGGCTGTCGTCATGGGGCCCGTCGACCTCCTCTGGCATGACGCGGCCTCGTCGGCGGTCCTGGCGGCGCTGGCGCGCGTGCCGCTCATGCGCGCCGCGCGGCAGCGGGACCTGGAGATCAAGGGGCGCGTCACCCAGCGCTTCGTCGACGCCGCCAAGGCCCAGGGCTTCCGGGTCATCAGCGGGTGGCCGGGGGTGCCGCGCGTGAATCGCTAGGCGTCAGCGCAGTTCGGCCTCGAAGCCTTCGATCTCGCTGGCCAGGTCCCTGAAGCGCTTCGTGCGCTTCTTGTAGGCCTTGAGTACCGCGTCCTTCAGCCGCTTCATCTGCTTGGCGTCGAGCCGCTCTTCCCACGCGTTCACGTACGCGTAGCGGAAGCGGCGGTCCTTGGAGAGTCCCCCCGTGCCCAGGACCAGCACGGTCACCAAGGAACCCACCACGACCCCTGTGAACGCTCGCATCCGCATGCCGCCAGTCTAGCCCCCGGGCCTCCGGCGGGGGGCTCCCCCTGTGCGGGGCCACGTCCGGGCGAGGCCGCGTGCCGTCGCCCTGCGTCCAGCTAGAGCAGGTAGACGATCAGCTGGCCGGCGATGGTGGCCAAGACGCTGGCCACGGCATAGGAGGCCGCGTAGCTCAGCGCCGCCTCGTTGCTGAAGGACGCGCGCTTCACGGCCGCCAGTGCCGCGGACGAGGTCATGCCGCCGCCCAAGGCCCCCCAGGCGTCGACCGGGCGCAGCTTCAGGACCCTGCGCCCCAGCCACACGGCGACCGTGACCGACAGCACGGTCACGACGAGGCAGGCCAGGAGCGCCGGCGCGAGCTCGCCCTGCAGGAAGCCATCCTTGGCATGCCGTCCGGCCTGCACGCCCGCCTCCGCGACGAGCAGCAGGATGCCGAGATCCCGCACGAGCTGGCGGGCCGCACGCGGGACGTGCACGTGCACGACGCCCAGATGGCGGAAGCGTCCCAGCAACACACCGACGAGCAGCAGGCCGCCGGCGAAGCCGAGGGTCAGGGTCCAGCCCCCGACGGGGACCTTGAGCGAGCCGAGCAGCAGCCCCAGGCAGATTCCGCCGGCGTAGATGGCGATGTCCGTCTCGCTCGTGGAGCGCTCGAAGCGGCCGAGCTCGGCCGCGACCGCGCGCACCGGATCGCGGCGCCCCACGACATGGGCGATGTCGCCGCGCTGTAGGGCGAGCTCCGGTGTGGGCTCGAGGACCACGCCACCGCGGTCGACCGCCTGGATCAGGCAACGATGACGATGGGCCAGGTCGAGCTGCTTGAGCGTCTTGCCGCTGACGGCGCGCTGCGTGACGCGGACCAGGCGCGGTCGGCGCAGGCGCCTGCGCAACTCCTCGTCGTAGACCTCCGGGCCGATGAGGGCCTCGAAGCGCTGCAGCTCCTCGAAGCGTCCGCGGACGAGCACGTGGTCGCCCAGCTCGAGGGTCGTCTCGGCGTCGACGCCGCGGATGTCGTCGCCGCGATGGAGCCGCACGATGTAGCAGCCCGTGGCATGCGTGAGGTCCATGTCGCGCAGGGGCGTACCCACGGCGCCGTCGCGCGTGACCTCGAAGGCGCGCGTGAGCTCCGGGCCGCCGCTCGGGCCGCCCGCACCCTCGAGATCCTCTTCCTCGCCGAGTTCCTTGGCGAGGTCGTCGCGCATCAGGCGCGGCAGGAACTGCACCATCAGCACGACCGCCGCGAGGCCGACGGGGTAGGTCACGGCGAACGTCAGGGCAAGCTGGTCGCGCATCCCGCCGGCCATCTCGGCCGCGGCGGCGTACGTAGGCGGGCTGGTCAGGGCTCCGGCCAGCATGCCTGCCGTGACGCCCGCGTCGAAGTCGAGCATGCGCCCTGCCGCGATCGCCAAGACGAAGGCCACGACGTTGACGACCGTCCCGACGAGGACGAAGCGCCACCCCGAGCTGCCCATCAGGCTGCCGATGAAGCGTGGCCCCGCCTCGAAGCCCACGGAGTAGATGAACAGGCAGAAGCCGAAGGCGCCGATGG
>JARGNS010000168.1 GCA_029213105.1 Planctomycetota bacterium | reverse complement strand
TGGCGGCGAAGAAGAAGGCAGCGAGCAAGGCATCCGAACCCACGTTCGAGGAGCGCCTCGAGGCCCTGGAGGGGGTCGTGGCCGATCTCGAGGGCGAGGACCTGCCCCTCGAGCGGTCGTTGGACCGCTACAAGCAGGGCGTCGAGCATCTCCGTGCCTGCCGTGCGCTGCTCGACGATGCCGAAGCCCGACTCGCCGAGCTCGTCGGCGAGGGGCCCGACGGCGAACCCCTGGAGCGGGGCCTGCGCGTCGGCGAGGGTGGCCTCGAAGCGGATGATGCTGCCACCTCCGACGACGCCTAGTCGTGGTGCCCCCCGGCGGGTGGCGCGACCGCACCTTCGCGTCCTTTGCCCGCCCGACGTTCCGCACCTACTACATCGGCCTGCTGTTCAACATGGCCGGCTTCTGGCTGCGCATCGCGGCCACGAACTGGTTTGCCTTCGAGCTGACGGGGTCCCGCGCCAGCCTCGGCGTGATCACCATGGCCGCGCTCCTGCCCTGGGTTCCGATCGCACCCATCGCCGGGGTCTGGGCCGAACGCATCGACCAGCGCAAGTACCTGATCGCCGTGTACCTCGGCGTGGGCCTGGTGAATGCCGTACTGGCCACCGGCATCGCGGCCGGGGCGGTGGGGTGGCACGAGTTGCTCGCGGGCACGCTGGCGATTTCGGTCCTGCGTGGCATGGAGCTGCCCGCGCGGCACGCGATCGTGCGGCGCACGGTCGAGCTGCCGCTGCTCGCCAATGCCATCGGCCTGAACGCGGCCGGCTTCCACTTCATGAACGCCGTGGGCTTCGCGGCGGCGGGCTTGCTCTACCACTACACCGGACCCGCGGGCTGCTTCTACACCGTGGCGGCGTCGAGCCTGGGGATGGCGGTGGTGCTCACGCGCATCAAGCTCCCGCCGCAGGTCAAGCCGGCCGAACGCAAGCACCCCCTGCGTGAACTCGCCGAGGGGTTCCGCTACGTCGGCTCCCATGCGTTGACCCGGACCCTGGTGCTGTGCGCGGCCGGGGTCGTTGGCCTGCTGCTCTCCTACCGCGCACTCATGCCGGCCATCGCGAAGGAGACGCTGCATCTCGGGGCCGACGGCTACGGCTATGTGATGGGGCTCAGCGGCGCGGGGTCCTTCCTCGCAGCCCTGTGGATCGCCTCGGGGTCGGGCGGCCCGGGTCGCCGCGTCTGGAACATCTTCCTCACGGTCTGGGTCGGCTGCCTGGCCGTCGCCCTCATTGGGTGGACGGACGTGGTCTGGGTTGCGGCCGTGGGCCTGTTCGTGGCGGGCTTCGCCCACGTGGGATTCATGGCCAGTGCCAACACGACGGTGCAGGAGACGGTCCCGGATCACTTGCGCGCGCGCGTGATGGGGATCTGGGCGCTGATCTTCGGGCTGGCGTTCCCCATCGGAAGCATGGCCCAGGGCCTCATCGCCGAGTACCACGGCGAGTCGGTCTCGGTCGTGGGCGGTGCCGCGCTGGCCTTCGTGCTCTCCCTGGTGCTCTTCGTGACCAGTGCACGCAAGCTGACCACCGCCGTCTGCTACGAGGTGAGTGTGCGGCAGGATGCCCTCGACGCGGCCGTCCTCGAGGCGGCAGGCCCCACCGAGCCCGGCGAGGGCCCCTAGGGCGAGCACGCCGCGCAGGTTTCCCCTACGCTGCCCGCATGAGCACCCTGCGCACGCGTCCCGGTCGTTGGCTTCTCGGACTGGCGGGGGTGCTCGTCACGGCCGCGCCGCTGCGCGCCGAGGACGCGCCGACCACGCCCGCGGGCAAGGCGGCCGCCGCCGTCATCCGCGCCTTCGATGCGGGAGAGCAGGCCGCGGTGGGGGGGAGCAGCAAGGTCGATCCGTGGCACGTCGTCGAGGAACTGTGGTCCGCGGGGCGCCTGGACGCCGCGCGCGCATTCGCGGCGGCGCGCGGGAGCGAGGTCGACGCGAAAGCCCTGACCGCGTACGTCGCGTCGCGCGCCAAGGCGGAGATCGAGCCGAACGCCCAGGCCGCCTTCCGGCAGCTGGGCCGCACGTCCCCCGCCGGGTACCCCGCCCTGACCGAGCCCTTTCGGAAGGCGCCGTTGGATCGGGTGGCGACGATCGCCCTGGCGCGTGCGCGGGTGGGCGCCCTGACCTCCGGCCGTCGCCTCGCCGAGGCGCGTCCCCTCTGGGGTCTCGTGGCCGACGCAGCGCGGGACCTCGGCTGGATCGCGATGGAGGAGGAGGCGCTGCTCTTCGGAGGCTTCGTGTCGTACCGGCTGAGCGACCTGGCCGCGGCCCGGGCTGCGTGGAACCGGCGACTCCCGCTGCTCGAGAAGCTGGGGCTCACCCTCGATATCGCGCGGACCCACGCGAACCTGGGCAACGTCCACCAGGCCGCGGGTGAGTTCGAGCAAGCCCTGGCGAGCTTTCAGCGCGCCCACGACATGTTCGTCGAGGCGGGGGCCGAGGCGCTTGCCGGCAGCGTGCTCAACAACATGGGCACGCTCCTGCGCCGCCAAGGCAAGCATGCCGAGTCCCTGCCCCTGCTCGAGAAGGCCTACGCGGCGGCCGTCGCGGCCGGTGACAAGCCGCGCCAGGCACGCGCGCTGCATAACCTCGCCAACGCCCTGGGCACCCTGGGGCGTGCGGAGGAGGCGCTCGCGAAGCTGGAAGCGTCGCTGGTGCTGCGGCGCACACTCGACGATCCAGCCGGCCTCGCCAAGGGTCTGCATTCGCTCGCGTCGGTCCATCTCGAGCTGGCCGAGCGCGCCGAGGCGCACGGACTCCTGACCGAGGCGCTCGCGTTGGCCCGTCGCAGTGCTCAACCGGCGCTCGTGGCGCATGTTCTCAAGAGCCTCGCCAGCACCGAGAGCCTCGCCGGCCACAACAAGGAGGCCGCCGAGGCCCTCACGGAGGTCTTGCGCATCCAGGAGGGGCTCGGCGTGCGCCCCGCCCTCACCCACACGCTGATCCTCCTGGCCGGGGCCGAGCGAGCCCAAGGGAACGTGGCCGCGGCTCGCCGCCATGAGGGCGCGGCTTTGAAGAATGCCGAGTCGGTCGGCGACCCCGTGGGGGCGGCCAAGGCCCGGATCGAGATTGCCAAGGACCTGACCGGGCAGGCCAAGCCGGCCGAGGCGCTGGCCATGCTCGAGAGCGCCTTGGCCACCATCGAGCCCACCGGGAACGTTGTGTCGACGGTGATGGTGCTCAACGCGCTGGCCGATGTGCGCGAGCACACGGGCGACACGCCGCGCGCGCGGGCGATGTGGCAGCGCGCTGCGGACCTGAGCGCGAAGGCAGGCTTCGTGCCCGGGCAGGCGTCGGCGCTGAACAACCTCGGCCTGTCGCTGGTCCAGGAGTCCCGCTTCGAGGACGCGCGCGCACTCTACGAACGCGTGGTCAAGCTCAACGAGACCATGGACGATGACGCCGGCCTGGCCATCGCACGGACGAATCTGAGTCGTGTGCATGCCGGGCTCGGCAACCTGGCACAGGCGGTGGCACTGGCCAAGCAAGCTGCGGCCGCGCACGCAGACGGGAACCGTCCGCGTGAGGCCGCGGTGACCTGGGCGAACCTGTCGAGCACGTACGCGCAGGAGCGCATGCACGCCGAGGCGCTGGCCGCGGCCGAGCGCGCCCTGCCGTTCCTCGAGCGCGTCGACGATGCGTGGGTTACGGGCCAGGTGCACTTTGAGCGTGCGCAGGCACTGCACAACCTGGGCCGCGGCCGCGAAGCGATTCCCATTCTCCTGGCCGTTGCCGAGGAGCTGCAGCAGACGTTTGCCGGCCTGGGGGCAGAGCAGGGCGCCCAGGCGCGCACGCTCTGGCGGCGCGTGCCGGCCGTCGGCGCGATCGTGGCATGGCACGATGGTTCCGACGCACAACTGTTCAAGTTCCTCGAACTCGGGCGTGCCGCGGGCTTGCTGGAATCGCTGGGCGCCGAGCAGGGCATCGTCGATGCGCTCCTGCCCGCCGACCTGCGCGTGGCCGATCGGGCCCTGCGGGCACGGGAACTCGAGGCCCATGAAGCCCTCGCGAAGGCACGCAGGCGGCCCGGCCGCCGCGCACGCGCTGGAGCCCGCAAGCAGTTGCTAGCCATCCAGGCGGAGCGCGAGCTGCTGACCGAGCGCATGGAGCGCGCGATGAAGGCCGCCTCGGGCGTCGTCGCGCCCGAGATCGTCGACCTGCTGGCCTACCAGGCTACGCTCGCGCCGGACGAGGCGTTCGTGACGTTCCTCATGGACGAGAACCTGGAGCTGGCGCTGGTCGTGACCCGTGATGTCACGCGGCGGGTCGTACTCGGCATGGCCGGGGCCGGTGTGCCGGACGACGCGCCCGCGCCGATCGCGCCGCGTGTGGCCGCATGGGTCGCGGCCGTGGAGACATCCGAGGGCGCAGGCGTCGCCGTGTTGGACGAGGCACGCCGCCGGCTCGTCGAGCCGCTTGCGATCCCCGCCGCGATCAAGCGCCTGCATATCTCACCGGACGGCCCCCTGGGCTACCTGCCCTTTGCGTGGCTCTTCCCCGATCCATCCGTCGCGTACGTGCCGTCCGCGACGGCCGCGGTGCGGATCGCCAAGGCACACGCTGGCGAGGGCACGGGCGTCCTCGCGCTGGGAGACCCCGACTACGGTCAAGTTCGCGCCGGCGCACGTGCCCGTCACCGCGGCGGGCGGGCGCTGCCCCCGCTGCCCGCGACGCGCAAGGAGGTCGAGGCGATCACGAAGGCGCCCTTGCTCGGTGCCGCGGCGACCGAGACGAAGTTCGTTGAAGCCCTCCGGAGGCAGCCGCGCTGGCGTGCGGTGCATCTGGCCTGCCACGGGCTGGTGGACGAGGAGCACCCCCTGCGCTCGTCTCTTGCCGTGACGCCGGACGAGAACAGCGATGGGTTCCTGAGCTGTCTCGACATCGCCCGCGTGCGTGTGCCAGCCGATCTCGTCGTGCTCTCGGCCTGCGAGTCGGGCAAGGGCCGTACGTACGCCTCCGAGGGCATCCTGGGGCTGACGCGCTCGTTTCTCGTGTCCGGCGCGCGCGCCGTGCTTTGCTCGCTGTGGAAGGTGGACGACGAGGCGACACAGGCGTTGATGGTGCGCTTCTATGCGCTCTGGCATCCGAAGGAAGGCCAGGGCATCCCGGCCGCGGCCGCACTGCGGCAAGCGCAGGCCCACGTGCGAGCCCAGCCGCAGTGGGCGCATCCGTACTACTGGGGTGCCTGGGTGATCTGGGGCGCCCCGACGTCGGGTGGCGGCTAGCGGTCGCGCTGCGCCACGAAGTGCGCGATGGAGGTGAGCAGGGCCGCGCCCTCGCCGTCGAGCCCGGGAAGACCGGCGAGTGCCTCCAGCGCACGCTCGGTCTCGCGGGCGCAGCGCGCCCGCGCGGCATCGACCCCTTCGAGTGCGACGTAGGTGAGCTTCGCGTCGGCCGCATCCTTGCCCGGCGTCTTGCCCAGCACATCGGCCGTGCTGGTCGCATCCAGGACGTCGTCCGCGATCTGGAAGGCCAACCCCAGCGCCGTGCCGTAGCGCGTCAGCGCGTCGACAGCGGCCGGACCTGCGCCTGCGGCCAGGGCCCCGCCGCGCACCGAAGCCGTCAGCAGGGCGCCCGTCTTGCGACGGTGGATCGACTCGAGCCGCTCGACGTCGACGCCGTCGGCCCCCGCGCCTTCCGCGGCGAGGTCATCGACCTGCCCCCCAACCATGCCGTCGTGGCCGCTGGCCTGCGCGAGCAGGGCGCCCAGCTGGCAGGCCGTCGAGGCGTCCGGTGTCTGGGTGAGCAACAGCTCGAAGGCGAGCGTGTGCATCGCGTCCCCGGCCAGGATGGCCTGGGCCTCTCCGTAGACCTTGTGGCTCGTGGGGCGACCGCGCCGCAGGTCGTCATCGTCCATCGCCGGCAGGTCGTCGTGGATCAAGCTGTAGGTGTGGATCAGCTCGAGCGCGCCTGCGAAGGGCAGGACGTCCGTGTCACGGCCGCCGACCGCACGGCAGGCGGCGAGGGCCAAGGCCGGGCGCAGTCGCTTGCCCCCGGCCTCGACCGAGTAGCGCATGGCCTCGGCAAGGCGCGGCGCCCGCGGATCGTCCGCGGGCAGCCACGCATCGAGGGCGGCATCGACGATGCCGCGCGCTTCGGAGAGGAAGGTCCGGGCGAGGTCCGACGCAGCCATGGAACGCCGCCCTTCCTGGCTTCCTAGTAGCGGTAGTGGTCGGGCTTGTAGGGGCCCTCGATGGGCAGGCCGATGTACTCGGCCTGCTTCTCGGAGAGCGTGGTCAGCCGCACGCCCAGCTTCTCGAGGTGCAGGCGCGCCACCTCCTCGTCGAGGTGCTTCGGCAGCACGTGGACGCCGATCTCGTAGCTGTCGGGGGCCTGCCAGATGGCCATCTGCGCCAGCACCTGGTTCGTGAAGCTGTTGGACATGACGAACGACGGGTGACCCGTCGCGCAGCCCAGGTTCACGAGGCGCCCGCGTGCCAGCAGGATGATGCGTCGGCCGTTGGGCAGGGTGAACAGGTCGACCTGGTCCTTGACGTTGTCTTCGCTGCAGCCCTCGGTGGTCTCGAGCCAGCGCACGTCGATCTCGTGATCGAAGTGGCCGATGTTGCAGACGATCGAGTTGTCCTTCATCTGCATGAGGTGCTCGCCGTTGATGACGCCGCAGCAGCCCGTCGCCGTGACGAAGATGTCGCCCTCGGAGGCGGCCTCTTCCATGGTCATGACCTCGAAGCCCTCCATCGCCGCCTGGAGCGCGCAGATGGGGTCGATCTCGGTGACGATGACACGGGCGCCGAGGCCCTGCATCGAGTCGGCGCAGCCCTTGCCGACATCGCCGTAGCCGGCGATGACGACGACCTTGCCGGCGATCATCACGCCCGTGGCGCGCTTGAGGCCATCGGCGAGGGACTCGCGGCAACCGTAGAGGTTGTCGAACTTCGACTTCGTGACCGAGTCGTTCACGGTGATCGCAGGCACCTTGAGCTCGCTTCGTGCATGCGGTAGAGGCGCGCGACGCCGGTGGTCGTCTCCTCGGTGAGCCCCTTGATGTCGTTCATCATCTCGGGGTACTTCTCGTGCACGATCGCGGTGAGATCACCACCGTCATCGAGGATCATGTTCGGGCCGGAGCCGTCGGGCCAGCGCAGCGTCTGCTCGATGCACCAGTCGTACTCTTCGTCGGTCTCGCCCTTCCAGGCGAAGACCGGCGTGCCGGTGGCGGCGATGGCGGCCGCGGCGTGGTCCTCGGTCGAGTAGATGTTGCAGGACGACCAGCGCACGGAGGCACCGAGCTCCTGGAGCGTCTCGATGAGGATGGCGGTCTCGACCGTCATGTGAAGGCAGCCGGCGATCTGCGCACCTGCGAGCGGCTTGGACTCGCCGTAGCGCTCGCGGAGCGACATGAGCCCCGGCATCTCGGGCTCGGAGATGTTGATGTCCTTGCGACCTTCGGCGGCGAGGCCGATGTCCTTGACCTTGTAGTCCTGCTCAGTACTCACGGCGGCGTCCATGGCGTTGACTCCCTTGGGGGGTGACGGAAGCGTCTTGTTGGGGCCCTATTTATCGCAGGGCTCCCACGGTGGGGCGAAGCCTTCCCGGACTCCTGCGCTACCCTGCGTCCATGGGCCGAGATCCCCGCCGCGTACTGATTGTCGGAGACCGCCGCCGCCAGGGCGTGGCGGCGGGCGTCGAGGCGCACCGTGCCTTCCTCGAGAGCCGCCTCACCGTCGTGGGGATCGACCTCGACGAGACCATCGATCTCTCGACCGCCGAGGCC
>JARGNS010000167.1 GCA_029213105.1 Planctomycetota bacterium | reverse complement strand
CTCGGGGTCCGTGCACGGCCAGAGCTTGCCCGGGCCGCCGAGGTGTTCGTAGGTCAGGCCCTTGTAGCTGGCGTTGAGTGACAGGTGCTCGTTCCAGACATCCTCGACACTGTCGTAGGACTGCGGGAAGCCCATGCGCGTCATGACGTCGCAGAGGATCCGCCAGTCCAAGCGCGCCTCGCCGGGGGCGTCGAGGGTCTTGCGACCGATCTGCACGCGGCGGTCGGTGTTGGTGTACGTGCCCGTCTTCTCGAAGTAGCTCGTGGCCGGCAGGATCACGTCGGCGGCCTCGGCGGTCTCGGTCAGGAAGATGTCCTGGACGACGAGGAAGTCGAGGCCGAGGAAGGCCTCCCGGGCGCGCGAGACGTTCGGATCCGACATGAACGGGTTCTCACCCATCACGTACATGCCGCGGATGCCGCCCGTGCCGGCGGCATGGGCGATCTCGACGACCGTCAGCCCCGGCTCGGGATCCAGCTCGACGCCCCAGGCCTGCTGGAACTTCGTGCGGGTGGCGTCGTCCGCGACCGAGGCGTAGTCGGGGTAGACCATCGGGATCAGGCCGGCGTCGCTGGCGCCCTGCACGTTGTTCTGGCCGCGCAGGGGGTGCAAGCCGGTGCCCGGCTTGCCGACGTTGCCGGTGAGCAGGCAGAGCGAGATGAGCGAGCGCGCGTTGTCCGTGCCGTGGACGTGCTGCGAGATCCCCATGCCCCAGAAGACGAGCATCGAGCCCGCCTTGCCGATCGCCGTGCCGAGCTCGCGGATGCGCTCGGGCTCGATGCCGCAGATCGGCGCGGCGACTTCCGGCGTGTAGCGCGCGACGACCTCGGCGAGCGCGTCGAAGTTCTCGGTGTATTGCTCGATGTACGCGCGGTCCTCGAGGCCCTCCTCGAGGATCACGTTCATCAGCGCGTTGTAGAAGGTGACGTCGGAGCCGGGCTTGATGCGGAAGAAGTCCGCGTGCTCCGTAAGGGTCGGCTGGAACGGGTTGATCACGATCAGGCGCGTGCCGTTCTTGGCCGCCTCCTTCATGAACGTGGCCGCCACGGGGTGATTGCTCGTTGCGTTCGAACCCGTGATGATCGCGATGTCGGCGTTGGCCACATCGGTGTACACGGTCGTCACGGCGCCGGAGCCGATGGTCTCCAGCAGCGCCGCGACACTCGAGGCGTGGCAGAGGCGCGTGCCGTGGTCGACGTGGTTGGTGCCGAACGCGACGCGGATCATCTTCTGGAAGAGGTAGGCCTCCTCGTTCGAGCACTTGGCCGAGCCGAAGCCCGCCAGGCTGCGGGGGCCGTGCTCGTCGCGAATGCTGCCGAGCTTGGAGGCGATGAGGTCGAGAGCCTCGTCCCAGGTGGCCTCGCGGAAGGCGTCGAGGGCCTTCTCGTAGTCGGGGTAGACGCGCTCGCGCCGGCGACCATCGTCCTTGCCGGTCATGTCGTCGGTGAGCATCGTCTTGGGGTAGTGCGCCTCCTTGCGGATGAGCGGCTTCGTCAGGCGGTGGGGGTGCGTGGCGTAGTCGAAGCCGTAGCGTCCCTTCACGCAGAGTCGCCCCTCGTTGGCGCTGGGGGTGCGTCCCTCCGCGTAGACGACCTTGTTCTCCGCCTCGTCGACGAAGTAGCTGATCGCGCAGCCGACGCCGCAGTACGGGCAGACGCTGTCGACCTGCTTGAGCGCGTCGGCGGGCTTGAGATCCACCGTGATGACCTTGTTGGTGAGGGCGCTGGTGGGGCACGAAGCCACGCACTCGCCACACTCGACGCAGCTGGACGTGCCCATGGCCCCGTCGAGGTCGAAGCCGATGCGCGTCGTGTAGCCCTTGCCGGTGCGGCCGATGACGTTGTTGGACTGCAGGTCATCGCAGGCACGGACGCAGCGGTCGCAGAGGATGCAGGCCTGGTGATCCACGTGGATCACGGCCGACGACGATTCCTCGGCCCGGTCAAGGCCCTTGGGCCAGCGCGCCGGCTCGGCGTCGAGGTCGCGCGCGAGGTCGAACAGCGCGTCGTCGCCTGTCTGCCCCTCGCGGCGGCTCGTCTCGTCCTGGTCCGACATCATGAGCTCGGTCAGGACCTTGCGGTTGCGACGCACGAGTTCCGAGTCGGTCTTGACCTTCATGCCGGGCTCGACCGCTCGGATGCAGGAGGCCTGCAGCGTGCGGGCTCCCTCGATCTCGACCACGCACATGCGGCAGACCCCGGCCGGCTCCATGCGCGGGTCGTGGCACAGCACGGGAACCGGCTTGCCCTCCTGGCGGGCCGCATCCCACACCGTGAAGTGCTCGGGGACCGTGACCGCCTTGCCGTCGATCTCCAGCGTGACCGTGCCCTGGGGCAGGGCCGCGGCCTTGGCCTTGGCGGACTCGGAGATGAGGGACGGGTTCATACGAGCTCTCCCAGACCGAGATCGGCCGCGCGTGTGGGCGGTACCGATCCGTCGTCGTTCCAGCCGCGGGCGCGGTAGTACCCGCGGATCATACGGTCGAGGTCACGCCTGCTCAACGAGACCCCGTCGGCGCCCGAACGGCTGATTTCAGGGGTTTCCAGTGACTCCTCGAGGAATCGGGCGGGCAGCGTGTCCTCCGACCGGGTCCAGCCCTCGCGGACGTTGAAGAGCTTCTTGATCGTGACGATGCGTTCGGCGGTCGCCTGGAGCTCCGCGGCGTCCACGGCCCAGCCCGTCACGGCGGCGAGCATCGCCGCCGCCTCGGCCTCGAGGTCCACGAAGACCCCCCGCAGGAACTTGCAGAGGATCAGGCTGTCGAGGATCGCCGCCCGGTTCTCCGTGCGCGCCGCGGCGGGGCCCTTGGCCGCGTCCGCGGCATGTCGATCGGCGCCCGGCCGGAAGTCCTCTTCGTAGGCCCCGGAGCGGTTGTGGTCGGCGCCGCGGGTCCCCACGGCGAGCCCGAGGGCCATGGCCTTCAGGGCGCGCGGCTCGTAGCCCGGCAGCTCGAGGCCCTTCACGTGGCAGGCGAAGGCGGGGGCCGTGCCGCCCAGGGCCTCCGCCGCGCCGCGTGAGCCCTGCGCCAGCAGGTCGCCGATCCCGTCGCGGGCTGCGATCGAGGTGAGCAGGGCCAGCAGGCCGGCGCCGTCGCCAAAGGCGGGGGCTTCGTCGAGCAGGCCGCGGTCGCGCGCCTCCATGGCGAAGGCGGCCGTGCCGCCGGCGGAGATCACGTCCATCCCGAGGTCGTCGCAGCGCGCGGCTGCCTGGAGCACGGTCTCGCGATCGTCGATCCCGCAGAGCGGGCCGAGGGCGAAGACGCCCTCGTACTCGAGGCGTACCGGCTTGCCGTCCCGGGTGCGGAATACGTGCTCGCAGCCGATCGTGCATGCGGCGCAGTGCTTGCGCACCTTGCCCTCCGTCGCATGGAACGCCTCGCCCGAGATCGCGGCGGCCCCCTCGAAGGACCCCGCCTGGAAGTTGCGCGTGGGCAGGGCCCCCAGCCGGTTGAAGACCAGTACGTTGGCGATCGTGCCGAGCTCGCGGTACTTGGCCGTGCCCTCGCCGAGCGAGCGTCGGGAGAGGTCCTTCGCCAGGGCCAGCACGGCTTCGCGATCGTCCACGGCGCACGGCCGTGTGCCCCGCGCGACGATGCCCTTCAGGCGCTTCGAGCCGAAGACCGCGCCGAGCCCGCCGCGGCCTGCGTGGCGGTTGTCGCCCGAGATCGTCGCGAAGCGCACGAGTTGCTCTCCGGCCGGACCGATGCCGAACCAGCGAAAAGACGGGCCGAAGCGCTCCCGCGCGCGCTGCTCGGCATCCCAGGAGGAGAGCCCGACGAGGTCCGAGGCGTCCTCGAGGCGCACCGCGTCATCCTCGATGACAAGCACGCTCCAGGCCGTCGCCGCGCCCGTCAGGATGAGCGCATCCATGCCGGCGTGCTTCAGCTCGATGGCGAAGCGATCGCTGGCGAGGGCGTCCGTGATGCGGTTCGTGAGCGGGGACTTGGCCACGACGGCGAACTTGGCGCTTGTCGTGAGCGGCGAGCCCACCAGGGGGGAGAGGGCCACGACGAGCGCGGCCTCCGGCGCCAGGGGATCCACGCCCGCAGGACTCGCGTCCATGAGCAGGCGGGTGCCGAGACCGGACCCGCCGACGAAGGCCCGCAGCGTCGACTCGGGCAGGGGCTGCAGCGCCGAGGCGCCACGCGTCAGGTCGACGTGCAGCGCCTGGCCGTGATATCCGCCGGGGGGCATCGCCCCAGTCTAGGCCGCGTCGGCGCAGGCAGCCCTAGCGGGTGGAGCGTCCGCCGACCCGTACCGTGGGCTTCTGCTCCACGGCGTCGTGGGGGACTAGAAGCGCACCTCGCCGCCCAGGCCGATCCAGGGGCCGAAGTCGAGGTTCAGGTGGTTCTGCAGCCGCGGCTGGTCGTCGCGGAGGACCACGTCGCGGTAGCCCGTCTCGAGGAAGAGGCCGCCGCGGTTGCCGAAGTCGTAGTGCGCGCGACCGAGCACCTCGATGACCTGGTTCCGTCGCGGCTCGTCGCCTGTCGTGATCGCCGCGGCGGCCGAGCCCGAGAAGCGCAGGTGACCACGGCTGCGCGGGCGCCACTCCCAGTCGAGCAGCACGTTCGGCATGCCCGGCGCATGGTGGCGACTCACCCGGCCCCCGGTGTCGCCCTCGAAGACGTGATGCAGGCTGGCCCACTTGTAGCCGACGCCCGGCCAGAGCTTCAGGCAGTCGCAGCGGCCCATGGGGACGTCGACGCGGTACTGGTAGTGGGCTTGGAGCCAGTCCACCGCCGAGTCCGTGTCGATCGCCGTGCCCGCCGGGAAGAAGGTGGCTTGGGACGTCAGATCCTCCGTCAGGGTCGCATCGCCGGCGAGCACCTGGCGGGAGGCGCCGATCTTCAAGCGGTGATGGCCCCAGTCGACGTGCGCGTCGAGTCCGTACTCCTGGGAGTTGGTGATGCCGGCTTCCTTGAACGTGGGGCGGCGGGCGGAGCTGGAGCCGGGGGCGCCCCCGCGCGGGGTCTGCCAGTAGCCGTCCCCGGGGCCCGTGCGTGCAAACGGGCGCACGCCGAACTTCAGCGGCTCGGAGCGCGCGCGACTCGAACACGCCGAGCAGGCCAGGATCGCGGCCATGCACAGCAACAGGGCAAGCGGGCGTCGTGCCATGGGTTCCTCCGGGGGTCTCTCGACCATGCGCTGAACCTACTCCGATCGCTATCCGCCCGCGAGGGCGCTCACGAGGAGAATCGTGTCTCCCGCCTGCAGCGGCGCCGAGGGCTCGCTCAGGAAGACGTCCCCGTTGTGGCTCGCGCGCCAGTGCT
The DNA here is from genome assembly GCA_029213105.1 of Planctomycetota bacterium. Taxonomy (GTDB): domain Bacteria; phylum Planctomycetota; class PLA2; order PLA2; family JAEUHO01; genus JAHEIK01. The sequence continues at coordinate 2,474 of JARGNS010000167.1, read as the reverse complement.
CCGCAGGCCGGTTGCCGTCGATGACGCGCGGCTGGAGTACCGGATGGCACGCCACGACGGCCGTGAGGGCCTCGCCCAGGGTGGCGGCCTCGACCTCGACCACCTCCACGCCGGCCAGTGCGCGCGCGCCTTCGTAGAGTTCGACGCGGATCATGCGCCCGGCTCCGCGGCGAGTCGGGCCAGCGCCGCGTCGTAGGCTTCGGGCGTGGTCAGGTTCGCGAGCGAGCGCAGGTCGGGATCGGCGGCGCGCAAGGCCTCGTCGCCGACGCGCACGGTCTCGACCTCGTCGTACAGGAAGACGGGGCGCCGGCGCTCGGCGGCGAGCAGGCGCTCGACGACGGGGCGAATCGTCCGTCGGTAGACCGCGGCCAGCGGATGCGTGAAGCCACCCTCTTCCGCCACGGCGATGGCGGCGTCACCGAGCGACTCGAACAGCAGCGCCACGAAGGCGGGCTGCAGGAAGGGCACGTCGCAGCCCGTGACGTACACGGCGTCCATGCGGGTGTGCAGGAGCGCGGCCTGCAAGCCGCCGAGCGGGCCCTGATTCTCGATCTCGTCGTGGGCGATCCGCACGTCGGGGGGCAGGGGCGGCAGGACCTGTCCGGCGCGGCCGACGACCGTGACCTCCTCGACGAGGGGGCGCAAGCGCCGCACGATGCGCTCGAGAAGCGTCTCGTCTCCGAACGGCAGCGTGGCCTTGTCGCGTCCCATGCGTGTGCTGTGTCCGCCGCACAGGATGACCGCCCCGCGCTTCATGGCGTCATGCCCAGCGTGTGCAGCTGCGCGCGCGTGTCGTCGTCGGCGAGGGCGGCGCGGAAGGCCACGACGCCGGGCGTGTCCCAGCGCTCGGCAGGCACGATGAAGTCGAGTTGCTCGTCGCGCCACGGGCGCCAGGAGAGTCCGGCGGCCGTCGCCGCGCTCTCGATGCACAGGCCGAAGTCGGCCCGCTCCTGCGCCACCGCCGAGGCGACGGCGGTGTGGGACCGGTAGGACGTGCTCCAGCCGGGCGGCACCAGACGCTCGCCGTCGGCCCGCGCGAGGAACGCCTCGAGCTGCAGGAACGTGCCACTCGAGCGGTTCCGATTTGCGATCCGCAGCTCGCCTTCGTGCACGGCGCGCAGCAGGGCTTGTTCCAGGTCTTCCTCGGCGAAGGCCGCGGCATGCTCCTCGCGGAACGCGACGCCTTGCGTGCGGGCGTAGCCGCGCAGCAGGTGGGCGCCTTCCGGTAGGAACGGTTCGTTCCACATGCCGCTCTCGGGATCGAGCAGGTGCACGGGGGCCACATCGCATGCGCCGTCGCGCGCGGCCTCGATGCCGCCGCGGGAGCCCACGGCCAGCACCTTTGCGTCGACGCCCTGCCGGGCGAGCAGCGAGAGGATGCGGTCCACGCCCGGGCAGTGGCTGCCGACCACGACCAGGTCGGCGGGCTGCACATCACGGCCCAGCAAGGTGACCATGATCGTCTCGCCGGCCTCGACGTACTCACCGTCGGCCGGGATGTCGAAGAAACCGTCTGCGCGCGCGAAGCTCGTGACCGAGCCCGAGCCCTTGCCGAGGGGGTAGGCCATCCAGCCCTCGCGACCGCGAACCAGGTTGACGAGGTTGAACTCGCGCCGGCCGCGTTCGCTCTGTACGTGACGGGGAAGCGTCGCGCGCACCCGCGCGGCGTCTTGCTCGCGGCGCCCCATCAGTGTGCGGAGCACGGGAGCCACGACGGCGTGGAAGGTGAAGATGGCCGATGTCGGGAACCCGGGCAGCACCACGACGGGCTTGCGGTCCCACACGCTCAGGCAGAGGGGCTTGCCGGGTTTGAGCGCCACGCCGTGGACGATCGTCTCGGCGGTCTCCGCGAGCACGCGGTAGGACAGGTCGCCGCCGCCCTTGCTCGTGCCGCCCGAGAGGATGGCCGCGTCGAAGACGCGCGCCTCCGCGAGCAGGCGGCGCAGCTCCTCCTCGTCGTCGCGTGCGATGCCGAGGATCGTCGGCTCCGCGCCGAGTTCGCGCAGCGTATCGGCGAGCATCGTGGCATTCGCGTCGTGGACGCGTCCCGGCTCCAGCGGGGTGCCGGGTTCGACGATCTCGTCCCCCGTCGAGAGGACGGCCACGCGCAGCGCGCCGACGCACGGCACGTGGGCCAGGCCGCAGGCGGCCAGCGTCCCCGTCTCGCGTGCCGAGAGGGTCGTGCCCGCGCGCAGGATGACCTCGCCGCAGGCGACATCGCTGCCCGCATGGCTGATGCGCCCACCGGGTGCGACAGGCTTGTGGATCCGCACCGTGGCGCCGTCCGTCTCGGTGTCCTCGACCATGACCACGGCGTCGGCGCCACGCGGCACGACGCCGCCGGTCGCCAGGACGCGCGCCTCGCCGGCCGCGAGCTCGCCCTTGGGACTCATGCCGGCGTCGATGGGGGCGCCGGCGAGCTGGAGGATGGCGGGGGCCCGCTCCGAGGCGCCGAAGGTGTCATGCGCCCGGAC
>JARGNS010000166.1 GCA_029213105.1 Planctomycetota bacterium | reverse complement strand
GGCGCCCCCGGGTAGACATAGGTTGCAGCCCGCATTGAACGAAACGTTCAATTGGCCCGGTGGGGCGCGCCGACCCCACCCCGCGACGAGCGCATAGGGTATTGACAGCAAATGAGTTACGTCATCCGCGCCGATTGGCGCCGGATGGCATGCGGCTTGTGGTTGCTCTGCCGTGAATCGGGCAGCGACCATGGACCGCGGAGGACACGTCATCGAGACCTGGGTGGATTCTTGCGTGCATTGCGGCCACGACGTGGCCGTCACCGCCGAGGCCGCACGGATCACGTGCGGCTCGTGCAAGCGCACGTTCGATTGGGCCGGCCAGCCGTCGACGGACACCCCCACCCGCAAGATCGACAGCCGCAAGAAGGCCCCCAGCGATCCGAACGACAGCATGATCGGCACGACGCTCGGCCGCTGGACGCTCACGCGCCTCATCGGACAGGGCGGCATGGGACGCGTCTACGAGGCCCGCGGCGGCCTGATGAACCGCAAGGTCGCCCTCAAGCTCCTCAGCGAGGATCTCGCCGAGGACGCGTCGTTCGTGAAGCGCTTCCACCGGGAAGCCAAGCTGCTCTCCTCGCTCTCCCACCCCCACGTGGTCGACGTCATCGACCGCGGCGAGGACAAGGGCCACCTATGGTTCGCCATGGACTACGTGCGCGGCGAGAGCCTGCGCAAGCTCATGGACCGCGGCCCCATCAGCCACGAGCAGGCCGCCCGCATCGCCATGGAGATCGCCGAGGCGCTCAGCTACGCCCACACCAAGGGCATCATCCACCGCGACCTAAAGCCCGAGAACGTCCTGCTCGACGAGCGAGGCAGCGTCCACCTGGTCGACTTCGGCCTCTCGCGTCTCGTCGGCGGCGAGGCCGACCTGGCCACGACCCGCCTCACGCGCACCGACGTCATCCTCGGCACCTACGAGTACATGGCGCCGGAACAGCGCCGCGGCGACCGCAAGCTCGATGGCCGCTCGGACGTGTTCGCCCTCGGCGTGATCCTCTACGAGATGCTGACCGGCCAGCTGCCGCTCGGCCGCTTCACCATGCCGAGCCAGTTCGCCGGCGTGCCGCGCGCGTTCGACGACGTGGTGGACAAGGCCCTGGCCAGCCACGCCAAGGACCGCTTCGCCGGCGCTCGCCCCATGCGCGAAGCCCTGCGCGTCGCCATGGACAAGACGCCCGCCACCGGGGCTCCCCCCCCGCTGCCCGGCAACGCCCCGGCGCATCCGGTCGTCCCGCACCACGAGGTCGAGAGCGCGCGCAGCCTCATGCGCCATGCCGAGATCCTCGGCGCACTCGACCGCGTACTGGGCCTGCTCTTCGTGCTGTCGGCCTTCGGCATTGCGGCGGGCGTGCTCAGCGAGATCATCCAGCTCCCCTGGGTTGGCGGCTTCGGCTTCGTCGTGTCGCTCATCCTCGGCCTGTACCTCATGAGCCTCGGTCGCCGGGTCGGCAACCTCGAGGCCGGCGCACGCGAGTCCCAGGTGATGGTCAGCATCGTGATGCTGTTCTTCCCGCCATTCCTCACGGCCATGGGCCTCTACGGCCTGATCGCCATGACGAGCCAGCGGGCGCGTAGCGCGTTCCGCCTCGGCAAGAAGGCCCTCGGAAGCCGGACGCCCGTCGCCATCCAGGCGCCGCGAGTCGTACACCTCTCGCCTCCCGTGCACGCCAAGTCGGCGTCGTTCATGACGCGTGCGTACGGGCTCCTGGCGATCCTGTTCTCGCTCTACGTGGGCTTCCAGGGCCTCGAGCTGCTGGGCATCGCCAAGGATGGCGAGTACCGCGGCCTGCTGACGATCGAGCAGATGGAAACGCTCTCCTCGATGGGCGACCTCCACTACTGGATCATGGGCGCAGCCGTCCTCTCGCTGCTCGTCATGATCCGCATGTTCCTTATTCGCAAGCAGCGCCGCGGCTTCGGCCTCGCGCTCGTTGCGTTCTTTTTCCTGTGGTCCGCCGCCGCGTTCTTCAACACCGCCCTCGATGAGGCGCGGGAGCACACGGATGGCCGGGACATCAGGAGTGGGGCTGTACACCGACAACTGCCCAGGACTCTCGTCCGACACGTACCCCCAATCCTCCAGTGGGAGAATTCCAAGTGAAGAAGATGGCACTCATCGCCCTCGTGGCCATCGGTCTGGCAGCGTTTGTCGGAACCGACGTAATCAAGTCCACGATGGGAAGCGTCCGCACCGATATCCGTGATGCGCTGACCTCCGAGGTCCCGCTCCAGAACCAGCTCGCCGAAGCCCAGACCCAGGTCGACAGCTACGCGGAGAGCATCATCCGAGGCGAGGTCGCCGCAGAGAACCTGCGCGACATGATCGCCGGCGTCGAGCGCGAAGTGCGCGGCCTCACGGTCCGCGTCGACCGCGAGCGCGTCGCACTGGCCACCCTGCGCGACGGCCTGACGGCTCCCGCCACCGGCGAGATCCAGACGGCATCCACGCTGCGCGAGGTCAAGTCGCAGGATCAGCGTCACACCATGCGCCGCGTGCGCTCCTTCCGTGCCTCCAGCGAGCTGCTCACCCGTCGCACCAGCGACCTCGAGCGCCTGCATGGGGAGTACGGGGCGACGATCGCGTCGCTCGAGAAGGCCCGCACCGAGCAGAGTCGTCTGGGCGAGGAAATCCGCGTCCTGGCAGCCGAGCTCGAGTCGCTCAACGCCCGCAAGGCCGCGGCCCGTACCCGCAACGCCGTCGGTGACAGCACCATCAGCGGCAGTGGCTACAACGCCGCGCAGGAGCGCATCGCCAAGATCCGCTCCAAGCTGCGCGAACAGAACAAGCTTCTCCAGTACTACGAGTACGAGCGCGTCGTCCGCGTCGACTCGGCCGACCCGGTCGTGTCCGACATGGCAACCGATCCGCTCACGGCGATCGACGAGGCGCTGGCCTCCTACCCGAGCAAGTAGGACTGCCAGGGCCAGCAGGACTTCGCCTTTCTCGTTCCCTGACCCCAGTCCCTGGGAGCGCTCCGCCTGGAGCACCCCTCTTGGAGAAACCTCATGACGGTGCGAACTCGCCATCTCGGTCGTGTGTTGATCGGTCTCGTGGTTGTCTGCTTCGTGGCAGGCGGCCTGTGGGTCGAGGCCCTCACGCACGCCGGGGTGTCCCGTGCCGGGCGCCGCCTTCGGGTTGCGCTGGCCCGGGCCGTCGTTCCCGCTACGGCCGGAGAGGCCGCCGCCACGCGAGCCTCTACGCACCCGGCAAGGCCGCCGGTGAACTCGAGCAGATCGTCGCGGAGACCCCCACCTACGAACTGCACACGGCCGCGGCCTACGCCTGGCTGGCGGCCGATCGCGGGGCCGCCGCCGCACGCCACGCCCAGTTGGCCGCCCGCCTCGCGCCCGAGGACGTCAAGGCCGCCGCGCTCGCCGAGCGCGCTGTCGACCTGGCCCTCCTCTACAAGGTGCGCCCCTTCACACGTCCCGCCGGCCTCTTCGGCGGGATCCTCTTCCTCATCGCCGTCACGGGTTTCGTGGCGCAGCGCCACGAGCGCCGCCGTCGCAAGCGCTTCCTCGCGTCGGTCAGCGCCCGCGTCCACATGTGGGCCGACGGCGAGCAGCTGCGGCATCCCTTCGCCCTGCGCGGCGACACCGAACGCCTGACGCTCGACGTCTTCCTGAGCGGGCGCCAGGGCATGAGTTGTCCGCGCCGGCCCGTCCAGGCGCCGTCCCTGCACTTGGCCTTCTCGAGCCCGGGCAGCAACCAGACGATCCGCCTGCGCCCGGTGAAGGACATCACCGACAGCGCCATCCGCATCCCGGTGAGCGAGGACACGCTCCGCCGCCTCATGGATCGCCCGGGCAGCTGGCGGCTGCACGTGCGGCTCGGCGATCGCCCGATCCTGGCGGTCCCTGTTACGGTTGCGGAGACGCCCGCACAAGCCGGCGGCCTCCGGCGTCTCTTCAAGGTGCACGCATGAGCTATGAATCCGGTCGCACGCGCGACGCGTACGAGTCAGACGACGACTTGGAGGAGCCGTTCGAGCCCGAGGTGAATCCGCCCAACCCCAGCCTCACGAGCTCCGAGCGCACGTGGGGGCTCTGTGCGCATCTCTCGACCCTGAGCGGCTATGTCGGCCTGCCCTTCGGATGGATCGTGGGCCCGCTCATCGTCTACCTCGTCAAGAAGGACGAATCCCCGTTCGTACGGGATCACGCCCGTGAGGCGCTCAACATGGGCATCTCCTGCACGATCTACTTGATCGTCAGCGTGGTCCTGGCGTTCTTCATCATCGGCATCGTCACGGCCCTGATCGTGACCATCGGGGCGATCGTCTACGCGATCGTCGCGGGCATGAAGGCGAACGAGGGCCGCAGCTACCGCTACCCGTTCATCATCCGGTTCATCAAGTAGCGCGACGCGGCGTCGGACCTGCGGCGAGGTAGGCTGCGCACGTGGACACCGACGCACCGCTCTTCGACGTCGAGCATGTGACCCTGGGCCCTGAGGGCGACCACCCGGAGGGCTACGGCGAGCGCGCGCTTCTGCTCGCGCCCGAAGCGACCGAAGACACGATCGCCCAGTTGCTCGGGGCGCTGCCCCCCGGACGCGGGCTCGGCTACTTCGACATCCGGTGTCCGAGCCCGAGCGACCCCGGGGCCTTCTTCTACGTGTGGCGCACCGAACACGACCTGCGCATCGCCTGGGGCAACCACGGGTGGAGCACGTACGCCAAGCGCGTGGACCCGGCGGATGCCGCCGCGCACCTCTGGGTGTGCGTGCGGCAGCTGCCCAGCCCCGGTACTCCCAGGCTCTCGCTTACCCCCCCAGGGTTCAGCTGGAAGCACCCGCCTGCCACCCTGCGCTCGCGACTTCGGCGTACGGGCGACGGGCCCGAGCCCGAAGCCACGCCCGGCGAGGACTTCGAGGCACGCCTTCGCGAGATCTTCACGGACTGACGCTACAATCCTCCGCCTTGCAGGGGGACGCCGGTGGCGCAGCAGCAGGACAAGCCCGTAGAGCAGGCGCCCAAGCCCAAGCCGAGCATGACGAAGCGTGTCGTGATCGCCCTCGTACTCGGCTCGCTCACCGGCTTGTTCTTCGGCGAGTCCACGGCCTGGTTCGCCGCCCTGGGCGAAATCTACATCGGCCTCCTGCAGATGACGGTGCTGCCCTACATCACGGTCACGCTGATCGTGAGCATCGGCCGCCTGGGATGGGACCAAGGCAAGAAGCTCATGGCCTACGGCGCCATCACGACCGCCGTCCTCTGGGTCCTCGGGCTGGCCACGATCCTCATCATGCCGGCCGTACTGCCCGCCTGGGAGACAGGCTCGTTCTTCAAGCCGGAGATGCTGGCGCCCCCGCCGAGCGTCGACTTCATGGACCTGTTCCTGCCGCTGAACATCTTCGCGTCGCTCTCGCGCAACGTGGTTCCGGCCGTCGTCGTGTTCTGCCTGGCCGTGGGCATCGCCCTCATCGGCATGCCGAACAAGGACAAGCTCCTCCCGATGCTGGAGGTGCTGTCCGAGGCCTTGATGCGCATCAACAAGGCCGTCGTGCGCTTCACGCCGTACGGCGTCTTCGCGATCGCCGTCGGGGTGGCCTCGACGCTGACACTCCATGAGATCGGCCAGCTCCAGGGCTACGTGCTCACCTACACGCTGGCCTGCGTGTACCTGGGACTCGTCTTCGTCCCGATGGTGATCGCGGCCGTCACGCCGTTCACCTACCGCGAGATCATGGGTGTCTCGAAGGACGCATTGATCACGGCCTTCGCCACGGGCAAGGTCCTGATCGTCCTGCCGCTGCTCATCGAGAACACGCGGGTCCTCTTCGAGGACCACGCCCGGGCCCAAGGCACCGAGGCCGACGCCGAGGGCTCGGCCAGCTCGGTCCGCGCCATCTACCCGCTGGCCTACCCCTTCCCGAGCCTCGGCAAGGTCCTCTGCCTGATGTTCGTCCCCTTCGCGGCGTGGTTCGCGGGGACGCCCCTCGAGCTTGCGGACTACCCCCCGATGCTCACCGCAGGGTTGTTCAGCATGTTCGGTGGGCCCGTGGTCGCCCTGCCGTTCCTGATGGACCTGTTCCGCATTCCGCGCGAGTTCTTCCAGTACTTCATCGCCACCGGCGTCTGGACGGCCCGCGTCGGTGACCTGCTCTCGGCCACGCACCTGGTGGCCGTCGCCGTCATCACGACCTCGGCCATGGGCGGTCTCCTGAAGATCCGCTGGCTCCAACTGCTGCGCCTGATCGTCGTGACCGTCGTGCTCGGGACCGCAACCGTCTTCGGCGTCCGCGCGTACCTCGGTACGACGATCGACGGGGTGGAGTCGCCGGCGGACATCGTGGACACGATGGACCTCTACGCGGTGCAGACGGGACTCATCGCAGAGACACAGGAGCTCACCGAGGCCACGCCCAACCCCACGCCCCGTGCCGAGGACGAAAGCACGGTCGACCGCATCCTGAGGCGCCGCGTCCTCCGGGTCGGCTACGCACAGGAGCGCCGCCCCTTCGCCTACCGCAACACGAGCGGCAAGCTCGTGGGCCTGGACATCGACCTCGCCAATCGGCTGGCCCTGGACCTCGGTGCGACCCTCGAACTCGTCCCCATCGAGCTGGAGAAGCTGCCGGATCACTTCGCCCTGGACCACGTCGATGTGGCCCTGGGCGGCATCGAGGGCACGACGAAGCTGGCCCTGGAATCGAGCTTGTCACCGGCATACCTGAAGGTGCACTCGGCCTTCCTCGTACGGGACTCGAACCGCCGGGACTGGAAGACGCTCGCCGCGATCCGCGCCCTCGACAAGCCGAAGGTGGGTGTCCTGCAGTCGAGCGAGCTCGAGGACCTCCTGCCCCTGTTCTTCAAGGGCATGACCGTCGAACGGCTCGATTCCCCGGAGCCCTTCCTGCAAGGTGACCGCGACGACATCGACGCACTGTTCATGAGCGCCGAGGTCGGCGCGTTCTGGTCGATCTCGTACCCGCGCTACCGCGTCGTACGCCCGGCGGAGGCCACCCTGGTCCTGCCCGTGGTGTTGGCCTATCCCAAGAGCGCCGAAGACCTGGATGAGGTCATCGAGCACTGGGTCGACCTGGCCCGCACGGGAGGCTTCATGGACCACCTCGTGGACCACTGGATCCTCGGCAAGACGGCCACGAAGAAGGCGCCCCGCTGGAGCATCGTCCGCGACGTGCTCGAATGGACGGACTAGCGGCGCGCTACGGACGCGCGTAGGTCTTCAGCGTCTCGCGCGCGTGCAGGGAGCCGGGCTCGAGGATCCCAGCAGGCACCCGTACGGCGTCCCAGATCGCCCGCATCTTGTCGAAGAGCCGACGGCGCAGCTCGAGTGTCGTGGCGGGCGAGCGGAGGCTCTCGTAGGCGGCGGGGGTCGCGTCCTTTGTGGCGTACGACTCGCGCGTGTGGAACTGCAGCTCCCAGGGCAGCCCGGAGGGCAGCCGCAGCGTCACGTTGACGCCGGCATACGTATCGCCGCCCGGCCAGTAGTTCTTGACCACCTCGACGACGTGGCCCTCGCCTTCGAAGCGCGCGAGCACCTCGCCGATGTGACGATCGTGGGCACCGGCCGGATCGTCGGTCAACACCAGGGTGTAGCGCAGGGCGTCGTAGACCTCCACGTCGGCCAAGTCCGTCCCGTCGCTTGTGAGTCGCGTGAACTTGCTGCGCAACGCCGGCAGGGTCTTGAGGCGATGCTCCAAGCCCACGAGTTCCCCGCCCATCTCGCCCGCAAGACGCTTCAGGAGCGCGGTCACGGCGGGCTCCGCGGCAGGCGCGCGGG
>JARGNS010000165.1:7534-7772 GCA_029213105.1 Planctomycetota bacterium | reverse complement strand
CCAGCAGCCTCCCCGACGGGCGAGGGGATCGGGCTTGGGCACCTCGGTGAGACCGAGGGCGCCGACGTAGAACGCGCGGGCAGCGTCCTCGCCACCGGCGGGCATGGCGAGCTGGACATGGTCGAAGCCGAGGATCTGCACACGCGCAGGGTAGCGCACGGTGTGCCGCGCGGCAGTAGTGCGTGTCGTCCGTCGGCGTGCGGACGCTCGTGAGTCTGGCGAGCCGGAGGACCCCGGT
>JARGNS010000165.1:0-7524 GCA_029213105.1 Planctomycetota bacterium | reverse complement strand
GTCTGCCTGCTGGCCCTGCTTGGTCTGGGGGCTGCGGCCGTGGCCCCCGTCGCCTGCGCGGAGGAAGCCCTGGACGCCGCCGGGCTGCTGAAGCAGGGCGACCACGTCTTCCGCTCGCGGGACTACGAGAGCGCCACCGCGATCTACAAACGTGCCGCGGTTCTTGCCGAGAAACAAGGCGCGCAGGAGACGTTGGTCGAGGCGCTCTCGATGGCCGCGCGTGGGCACCTGATCCGCAAGCAGGCCGAGCAGGGGCAGCCCTTCCTGGATCGCGCCGCGAAGCTCGCCAAGGCGTCGCAGCCCGCCGGGTGGTCGCGCTACCTCGGCGTGCGCGGTCGCTTCGAGTGGAAGGTCGAGCAGGACAGGCCCAAGGCCACGAAGACCTTCGAGTCCATGCACGCCTACTGCCTGCAGCACGAGCTCTGGAGTCGCGCGGTCGACGCGGCCCACATGGTCGCCATCACGGGCACGGCCGACCAGCAGGTTGCGTGGGCCCTGAAGGGCATCGCCGCGGCGGAGAAGGGCGGCATGGACGGCTGGCTCGGTCCGCTCTGGAACAACCTGGGCAACACCTACCAGGACCGCGGGGAGAACGAGCAGGCGCTGGAGGCGTTCCTCAAGGCGCGCCACTACCACTGGAAGGGCACGCGCGAGGTGCCGAAGCTCGTGGCCGACTGGGCGGTCGGCATGGCGTATCGCCGGGTGGGCCAGTACGTCGAGGCCAAGCGGTGGCTGCGGCCGGTGTTGGCGTGGGCCGAGCGGCGCTACGCGGAGAAGCAGGAGCCGGAGCGTGGCGAGTGGGTCGGGCTTGCCTGCATGGAACTCGGCCTCGTGGCGCTGAAGGAGGGCCGCAGGGCCGACGCCCGTCGTGATCTCGATCGCGCCCTGCCGTTCCTGGAGGCGGTGAAGCTGCACGAGTGGCATCCCGCGGCCTGGAAGGAACTGACGGAGGCGCGGGCGGCGTTGGCGAAGGAGACCGCAGCGGGCAAGGGGCGCTGAGTCCGCGCGGCCGGCATCGTGCGCGGCGGGCCAGGGCCCTCTCCGCGGTGTGCCTCGCGGCGGGGGACTAGCGCGCGCTGCGGCGACGGACCCACAGCAGCAGGGCGAGGACGGCCAGCGTGCCGGCGAGTACCCAGCGCCAGTCAAGCGGCGAGGGCGATTCCTGGGGGGCCCCGAGCTCGGGCTCGCCCGGGTCGACCGCCGGCGGCGCCGCGGGCGTCGGCAGGAACTCCGCGACGGGCGGCGCAGGCTCCTCGGCGTCGGACGCGACCGCCGGGCTCGCCACGCCGCAGGTGAGCGGCGTGCCCGGGCGCACCGGGATCCCGGTGAGATGGGCGGGAAAGAGCCAGCCGTAGTAGCGGCTCGTCCGGATCTGGAGCGGGTGCCTGTTGAACAGGACGTCGAGGTCGCGGTCCAGGGGCGCAAGGGCCGCGGGGGCGCCCGGCAGGCGGGCGTCGTGTTCGACGTGGCCGTTGACGACAAGGCGCACCGGGCGATCGAGGTCCACCAGGGCATCGTTCAGGAACAGGTCGATGGCATCGACGCCCTGGGCCTTCACCTCGATGGTGTTCGGGGCGTCCTCGGTGTCGAGAATCTCCACCTCCAGGCAGCGCGCCTCCGCGCGCCAGTCCGCGGTCGAGAGGTTGATCCAGTAGGGGAGTTGCTGGCTCGGGCGCGCCGCCGTCCAGTGGAAGCGCTTCGGCGGCTGACGGAAGCGGCGCTCGATCCAGGCGAAGCGCTCGCTGGCGGTGCCGACGACGACGTCGGGATGGCCGGCGTCGCGGAGCTCCTTCGCCAGGGCCTCGTCGTCGATGACATAGACGGGGCGGGACGCGAAGTTGCGCACCTCGGCCTCGTGGCGCTCGTCGATGCTCCAGCCGCCGCGAAACACGATGCCCGCAAAGAAGACAGCCACGCTCGTCGCCACCGCGAACGCCTGGTGGCCGCCCTCGAGCACCATGCGGTCGAAGTCGACATGCGCCTGGCTCCAGAGGAGGCTCAGGGGCGACTGGAGGTGGGCATGCTTCGGCTCGCCCTTGTCGTCCAGGTAGCGCCCCGCGGGCGCCGAGGGCATGAGCACGTAGGCCTTGCTCGCGAACGCCCTGGCTGCGCCGGTCTGGTAGTGCCGGCGGAAGTACGCCATGCGCTCGGCCGGTCCCTCGTCGAGGGCGGTGCCGTCGTGCAGGGCCACCAGCAGCGGCGCCGGCTCGGCGCGCGGCAGCGGGCGCTGCCAGTCTCGCGCGCGCCCCCGGAAGAACGCCGGCGGCTCGCTCCAGCAGAGGCGGCTGCCGTCGAGCTCGAGGTGGTGGACTCCCTTGTCTGCCTTGAACTCCTTGGCTTCGATCTCACGCTGCCACTTCCGCTCGCGCAGCGAGGTCGCGAAGCTGCGCGCTTGGCCGATGAGCCAGGCAAGCGCATCGGGCGTCGCGAGGAAGCGCTCGCCTTCCTCGTGATGCCGCGTGAGGTCGCCGAGGAGGGCCTTGCGGCCCCGCCACACCTCCTCGTCGAGGTCGAAGTAGCGGCGTGCGGACTGGATGAGGGCCTTGTAGCGGCCGGGCTCGGCGCGGCAGCGCGCGAGCAGGGCGCTCGGTACCGGGCGGTCGCTCGGGGGCGGCGCGGGCGTGCTCGCGCGGTCGGTGGGCGCCGGCGGCATCGGGGGGAGGCCGCGCGCCGTGCGGTCCTCGGGCTCCGGGTCGGCGGGCGCTGCCGCCGGGCCGACCTCGAGGGTCGTGTCCGGGGTCGGGGGGGGGCGGTCGAGCCAGAGCCAGACGAGCATGCCGACGGAGGCCAGCAGCAGCAGCCCCGGCAAGGCCGTGTGGCCACCCTCTGCCTGTGTCGCCCTGCGCATGCCCGCCATCGTAGATCGGACGCGGCTTGAGCGGCTTCCCGTCCCGCGCAGGGGGTACGGCCGTATCGCGCGCGGTACGGGGCTAGCCGCCGGCGCGCTTGACCGTCCAGCCCTCGGCCTCGAGGACCGGGACGAGCGTGTCGCGGTGATCGCCCTGGATCTCGATGGTCGCGTCCTTCACGGCGCCGCCCGCGCCGCAGCGCGTCTTGAGCTTCTTCGCGAAGGCCTTGAGGGCGGCGCCGGTGAGCGGTACCCCGGTTACCAGCGTCACGCCCTTGCCCTTGCGGCCCTTGGTGGTGCGCATGACGCGCACGATGCCATCACCGGCCGGGGCGTCGCTCGCGGACTTGCAGCGGCACTTCGCGAGCGGCTTGCGGCAGCGCGGGCAGGTGCGGCCGTGCTCGGTCGAGTAGACGAGGCGGTTGGAAGCCATGCGCGGATTCTGCCCGTGCCGGCGGCGATACGCGAGTTCGACCCGTCCCGTCGGCGCGGCGGAGGGTGGTTCGCGGGTAGGATGTCGTCCTCGTCCGTCCTGGAGGATCCCGTGAGCGCCTGGAGCCGAGCCCTCGCCGTCTTGATGATCTCCTGCGCCTTCCTTGCGCCCGTCTGGGCCGAGGAGGAGCCCAAGCCGGAGCCCGCGAAGAAGAAGACCTACGGCACCCGCCAAGGCGCGGGCGTCGGGCGCGAGCAGATGTGGCCCGCGCCGACGGCCGAGGACTGGGCCAAGCCCTGCCTGCTGCAGTTCCAGCGCACGTGGGCCGATGCCCGCGCCGTCAGCAAGGAGACCGGCAAGCCGATCCTCTGCTGCATCAACATGGATGGCGAGATCGCCAGCGAGCACTACGCCGGTGTGCGCTACCGCCAGGCCGAGATCGCCGAGATCTACAAGCCGTACGTATGCGTCATCGCATCTGTCTACCGTCACACCCCGCGGGACCACGACGACCAGGGGCGGCGCATCCTCTGCCCGCGCTTCGGCAGCGTGACCTGCGGCGAGCACATCAGCATCGAGCCGATCCTGTTCGAGAAGTTCCTGGACGGTCAGCGGGTCGCGCCGCGCCACATCATGGTGGACCTCGACGGCAAGGAGGTCTACGACGTCTACTACGTCAACGACACCGCCGGCGTGTTCGACAGCGTTCGCGACGGCCCCGAGAAGGTCGCGCCGCCCAAGCCCGATCTCGTGCGCGGGGATCGCCCGCTGGTCGAGCGTGTCGCCAGCCGGCATGCCGAAGACCGCCAGGCCGTCGAGGCGGCCTACCAGCGCGGGGACGCCGCCATGCGCAAGCGGTTGCTCGAGGCCGCGGTCAAGCCTCCGGAGGCCGCGCCGCTGGACCTGCTCCGCCTGGCCGTGTTCGGCCTCGACGTGGACGCCACGAAGCTGGCCCGCGCGGCACTCGCCAAGACAGGCAGCCAGGACGCGACCGAGTTGATCTCCGAGGCCCTGCAGGCGCCGATGGCCGAGCCCGAGCGGCAGGCCCTGATCGGTGCCTTGAAGCGCCTGGGCGGCAACAGTGCCCTGGCGCGCTGGCTTGCGGGCGTGCACAGCGGGCTCGCGGCCAAGCCGGGCACGGTGGACGCCGCCGCGTGGGCCAAGGCCCGCAAGGACGGGACCTACCCCGCGCCGCGCACCGTGGACGCGCCGCTCGTGACGCGCGCCGAGGACATGGCCCGCAAGGCCCACGAGAATCCCGACGATCCGGAGCCGCGGCTCGAGTTCGCCGAGTCGACGCTGGAACTCGCCCTCGAGACCCGGCGCACGTACGCCGTCAATCCGGCCCGCGGCAAGAAGATCGCCAAGCACCTCTACGCCGATGCCACGCGCGTGGCCCTGGAGGCCGAGAAGCTCGGCGCGACGGGGTGGCGGGTGAACGCCATCCTGGCGCTCGCGAGCTACTACGCCGGCGATGTGCCCACGGGCTACACCCGCGCCGACGCCGCGATGAAGGTCATGCCCGCCGGGGCGTCGGACTGGAAGTCCATGGCGCTCGTGACGGTCTTCGCCGAGTCCCGCTGGAAGACGATCAAGCAGGCCGTGCGCGACAACAAGTCGTGGCCGCCGTCCTACCTCGCCGACCTCGACGCGGCCTACTCGATCCTTCGCAAGCATCCCCTGGGCACCGACGCCCAGGTCGTGTGGCACTCCGAGCTGCTCACCTGGCTCGGAGCCCGCGCGAAGGCCGTGGGCGTGCTGCACGACGGCCTCGAGCGCTTCCGTGACTCCGCGCCGCTGCACGAGCGGCTGCGCAAGCACGTGCTGCGTCGGCGTGGTCCCGCGGGACTGGAAAGCGCCTACGACACGCTGCTCGAACGCTACAAGGACCCCGCGCGCCTCGAGGCCTATGCGGCGGTCGCGTCGATCACGGCGGGGGACCAGTGGCGCCGGCGCCGGCAATACGAGAAGGCCCTCGCGAGCTACACGCGCGGTATCGAGCACTACGAGGCGGCGATCCGCGCCCACGACGCCCACGCCGGCGGCGGTGCGATCGCGATCGCGTTGACGCTCGCCAGCCGTGCGCGTGTGCACTACGAACTCGGCGAGGACGCCAAGGCGCTCGAGGACATCGTCGCTTCGTTTGGCCGCAGCCCCGACAGCGCGGGAACGCGCGACGGAGCCAATGTCACGCCCGGCGAGACCGCGCAGATGCTCCTCACGCGTCTGCGCGAGAACGACGTCGAGTCCGCCAAGCGCCTCGCGGCGGCCATGGGGCGGCTGGACCCGTACCTGCTGCGTCCCGATGCGGGCCTGCTCGGCAGCGACCAGCCGCGCGGCGGCGCGGGCAACCCGGCGGGCCCCCGGCCGGCGGGGCCGCAGCGCGGGGAGGCCAAGGCGGATGAGGCCCAGCCGGAGGCTGCGACGCCTGAAGAGGCGAAGCCGGCGGGAGCCGGGGCCGACGGCGCCAAGCCGGAAGGCGGCAAGTGAGCGGCGTCGCCGCGTCCGCGGACCGCATCGAGCGGGAGAGCGCCTTCCTCCGCGACGTCGTGGGGGAGGTGGAGAAGGTCATCGTCGGGCAGCGCCGCCTGCTCGACAGCCTGCTCATCGGGCTCCTGGCCGACGGTCACGTCCTGCTCGAGGGACTGCCGGGCCTCGCCAAGTCCCTGGCGGTCGAGTCTGTCGCCGCGGCGCTCGGCGGCACGTTCCATCGCATCCAGTTCACCCCCGACTTGCTGCCTTCCGATCTGCTCGGCACGCAGGTCTACAACCCGAAGTCGGGCGAGTGGTCCGTGCGCCATGGTCCGGTGTTCGCCAACTTCGTGCTCGCCGATGAGATCAACCGCGCACCGGCGAAGGTGCAGTCGGCCCTGCTCGAGGCCATGCAGGAGCGGCAGGTCTCGCTGGCCGGCGAGACGCGCCCGCTGCCCCAGCCGTTCCTCGTGCTGGCCACGCAGAACCCCGTCGAGATCGAGGGGACCTACCCGCTGCCCGAGGCGCAGATCGATCGCTTCATGCTGAAGGTCGTCGTGGACTACCCGACGCGCGAAGAGGAGCCGCGCATCATCGAGCGCATGGTGCGCGTCACGGAGACGCCGAAGGTGAAGGCGGTGGCGACGCCTGAGGACATCCTCGCCGCGCGGGCCCTCGTCGATGCGATCCACCTCGACGAGAAGATCCTCACCTACGTCGTCGACCTCGTGTTTGCCACGCGCGAGCCGGCCGCTGCCGGGCTGCCGACGCTCGAGCCCCTCCTGCTCTACGGCGCCTCGCCGCGCGCGTCCATCGCGCTCGTGCGCGCCGCGCGTGCGCACGCCCTGCTCGCAGGGCGTGGCTACGTGACCCCCCACGACGTGAAGGCCGTGGGCATGGAGGTGCTGCGCCATCGCGTCATCACCACCTACGAGGCCGAGGCCGAGGGGCTGACCTCGGAGCAGGTCATCCAGGACATCTTCGATACGGTCCCGGTTCCCTAGTCCCGGAACGTCGGTTCCGTACCCACGAGCGAGGACCCCCGACGCGCGATGATCGAGCAACCCGACCCCGGCTTGCAGGAGATCCTTGCGGAGGTCCGTCGTATCGACGTCCAGGCGCGGCGCCTGGTCACCGGGGTCATGGCGGGGGGCTACCTCTCGGTCTTCCGCGGCGCGGGGATCGAGTTCGCCTCGGTGCGCGAGTACGAAGAGGGCGATGACCCGCGTGCCGTGGATTGGAACGTCACGGCCCGCGTCGGCCGTCCGTTCGTCAAGACCTACGTGGACGAGCGCGAGCTCACGATGCTGTTCGTGCTCGACCTCTCGGCTTCCATGCGGGCGGGCCTGGGGGCCTACACGCCCCGGCAAGCGGCCGCGCGCGTGTGCGCCTTCCTGGGGCTCTCCGCCGCGCGCCACGGAGACAAGATCGGCCTCGTGGCCGGCAGCGCAGGGGTCGACGGCTTCGTCGCGCCGCGGGGCGGGCGTGCCCACGCCTTGCGCATCGTGCGCGACTGCCTCGCGCTCCCGGCCGGAGCGGACCAGACCGACCTGGGGGCGCTGCTGCGCTTCGCCACGCGTGCCGTGCGCCGGCACGCCATCGTCTTCGTGCTGTCCGACTTCCTGGGAGAAGGCTGGGAGCGCCCGCTCCAGGTCTGCGCCAAGCGCCACGACGTCGTGGCCGTGCGCATGCGGCCCGCCGAACTGGATCTGCCCCGGGCGGGGTTGCTGCGGGTGCGTGATCCGGAGGCCCGGGGCGTCGCGGTGTTCGA
>JARGNS010000164.1:2933-7779 GCA_029213105.1 Planctomycetota bacterium | reverse complement strand
CGCCTCATGCGCGCCGATCTCCGCCCCGGTGACGTGGGCATCAAGGCCGCAGCCTCCCTGGCGCTTGCGCGCGTGGCGAACACGCCCGAAGCGGTCACGGTGGTCATGGCCGCTCTCGAAGACCCGACCATGACCCACGAGGTCCGTGAGTCCGCGGCGTTCGCCGCGGGACTGTTCCGTCGCTCGGAGCCGGAACGCCAGATGGAGGGCTCCCGTGTCGACGCCCTGCGGGCGCGCCTGTTCGCCCTCGCAAACGACGGGGAGGCACCTCGCAAGGTGCGCTGTCTGGCGCTGATGTCGGTGGGCATGCTCGGGGATCAGCCGCGAGGCACCCCGTTGCCGGACGGCGTCATGGAAACGCGCTCGCTCTGGCGCGGTCTCGTGGCCTCGGATCAGGGATCCGAGCTGCACATCGCGTACTTGACCGCCCTCGGCATGCAGCCCCAGTCGGGGGCCGGGGATGTGATCCTCGACGGCCTGCGCGACATCGCGATCGGCAAGCGCTTCGCCAAGCGCTCATGGAGTTCGCGCGAACGCAGCCACGCCCTCGGCACGCTCGTCCGGCTGGGGGGGGCGCGCCGCAGCGCAGCCCTCTCGCGACTGATCACCGACCGTCGGATCACCACCGACGTGCGACGCGCCGCCTTCATCACGCTGGCCGAGCGCTCCAGCGCCTACGGGGCAGAAGAACGCCAAGGGCTCGTGCGTACCTGGCAGATGGCCCTCAAGAACGCTCGTGACCCGTTGACCCGAGGGCTCGGCCTCATCGCACTGGGCCGCATCCTGGCGGCGGACCTGGAGGCGGCGGAGGGCTCGGAACCTGGGGCTCGCGGCCTGCTGCGTACCACCGAGGCGGGCGCCGTCCTGCTCAAGTACGCACGGACCTCCGCCCAGAACATGCGCGGGTTCGCCGTCCTGGCCTTGGCGCTTGCGATCCGCGCGGCAGACGGCGCGTCGCCTGCCACGCTCAAGTTCCGTGCGGCGGGCCAGGCCCTGCTGCGCGAGGGCCTCGCCAAGAACGAGGGCAACGCGGCCGCCCGCGGTCCGTACGTGGTCGCGGTCGGACTGGCCGGCCTCGCCGACGTGCTGCCGGTTCTCGAGAGCATCGTGGTCGACGCGAACGCCGAGCCCCAGCTGCGTGCGTACGCCGCCGTGGCGTGCGGGCAGATCGGGGACGCAGGACAGCGCACGGTGTACGCCCTCAAGCGGGCCGTGGCGGACTACAAGCTGGGCAACCTGCGCCTCGAGGCGGCGCTTGGTCTGGCGTTCCTGACCGGGGACCGCGATGCCAGGCTGCTGCGCCAGGACATCGAGCGTCGCCGCTACACCCACAGCCACCGCATCGGCCACGTGGCCATCGCCCTGGGGCAGATGGGCGACCTGCGTGCCATCGTGCCGCTGGCGCAGTTGCTGCTCGACGCGAAGTCCGATCACGGCGCGCGCGGCGCGGCGGCCGTCGCGTTGGGGGTTCTCTGCGATCCCGAGAGCACGCCGAGCCAGTCGCGTCTGTGGCAGGACGCGAACTACCCCGCCCGGAGTGCCGCCCTCCACACGGCGCTCAACTTCTACTAGGCGTTTTCGATGCAGCGCGGGCGCCGACGGTCAGGCAGCCCCGCTAGACTCGCGGTCGTGAACCACGCCCGCACTCGCATCGTCTGCACGCTTGGCCCGGCTTCCTCCGACGTGAAGAGCATCGCGGGCCTGATCTCGGCCGGCGCGGATGTGCTGCGTCTCAACGGCGCGCACGTGCAAGCTGGCGAGTTGCGGAGCTGGGTCGGTCGTGTGCGGCGCGCGTCCCGCCAAGCCGGACGCGAGGTCGCCGTCATGGTGGATCTCCCCGGCGTGAAGCTGCGCGTCGGGTCCTTCCGCGACGGTCCGTCGATCGAGCTCGAGCCGGGCAGCGAGGTGACGTTGACGGGGGCGCGGCGTGACGGGGATCCGTGGCGGATCCCCGTGCATCCGTGGCCCGATGCCCGTGCCGTGCGCAAGGGGCAGACCGTGTTGCTCGCCGACGGCCAGCTGCGGTTGCAGGTCATCCGGCGGCGCGGCGAGGAACTCGTCGCCGTCGTCGAGGAGGGGGGCGAGTTGCTCTCCGGCAAGGGCGTCGCCTTCCCCGGCGTGCCGCTGGGCCTCGACGTGCCGACACGCCGCGACCGCGCGCTGGCGCGTGCGGCCGTGCATGCCGGCGCCGACTGGCTGGCGCTCTCCTTCGTCCGCGCCGGCGAGGATCTGCGCCGTCTGCGTGCGACGCTGCGCCGGGCGGGGGCGTCGAGCATGCCCGTTGCCGCGAAGATCGAGCGGCGCGATGCCTTGCCCGAACTCGAAGACATCCTGCGCCACAGCGAGGCCGTGATGGTCGCGCGCGGGGATCTCGGCGTCGACGTCGGTGGCGAGAACGTGCCGGCGCTCCAGAAGCAGATCGTGCAGGCGGCCCACGCCGCCGGCCGCCCCGTGATCATCGCGACGGAGATGCTCGACTCCATGACGCACCGCGTGCGACCGACGCGTGCCGAGGTCAGCGATGTCGCCGGTGCCGTCTACGAGGGCACCGACGCCGTGCTGCTCTCGGGCGAGACGGCCGTGGGGGAGCATCCCGTCCTCGCCGTCGCCACCCTGGATCGCATCCTGACCAGTGCCGAGGAAGACGGCCACGCCCCGTACGCCGGCAGCGCGCTCTGGACTCCGCCGACGTCGGCAGCCGGTCGTCCCGACCAGCACGTCGTGCATGCCGCCGTCCAACTTGCGCGTACGACGGAGGCGCGCGCCATCGTCGTCTTCACGCGCTCCGGCCAGTCGGCCATGCGCCTGGCCAAGGAGCGGCCGCGGGCCACGATCCACGCCTTTGCGCCGAGCGCCGCCGTGTGCCGCCGCCTCACCCTGGCGTGGGGCGTCGAGGCGCGTCGCATGCCGGGGGGATCGGGAACGGACGCCCTCGTGCGTGCGGAGGGGGCCTTGACCCCCGGGGATCGCGCCGTGCTCGTCATGGGCGGCGCCAAGGACCCCGCCGGGGCGACCACGCTCATCAAGCTGTTGACCTGCTGAGCGCGCCAGAGCCCTGTTTCCTGGGCTTCTGCGCGGCCTCCTGCGCCTGTCTTGAAGAGTCCTTCATAGGGTCGCCGATTCCCGCCGGGCCGTGGCGCGCATTGGTCGATAGGCCCTCGGATTGGTGAGTCGATGTCTCAAGAACAAGCCCAGGCCCGGCATGCTGAACCCGACTGCAAGGGAGTCGGTGAAGCGTCTGTCCGGATCCCGATGTGCGCCCGTGCCGACTTGGAAGGTACGGCGGGGGCACGCCGCTTCGTGCGGCAGCCACGGGACGGGGTCGACACAGCGCGAGCACATGGGGGGGGCGACGTTGCCGGCTACGGTCCGGTCGAGTCGCCCATGTGTGTTCCACAGTTGTCTCTGTACCGCCTCATGTCTGGCGGGAGGGTGAACCGTGCGGCCTTGCGTCGCACGGATCGCCGGAACGGGAGTTGGTTGGTGCTGCACCCCACGTGGTTGGGGAACCCGTGGGCTGGGGAGCCTGGTGCAGCATCGCGGACCACCTCCTGCTGGAGGGAAGACGATCGGCGCCTCCGCGCCTGACGTCCGCGCCGGGCCGTGAGGTCCTGCGCATCCCTGCGACGTTCCTGCGGGACGCCTTCGGGCGTCCCGCCTCCTTTTTTGCCGCGTGCGGCGGGGCTACGGCAGGAAGCCGGTCAGGTACAGACCGCCGGCGAGGAGGGCGACGCCGACGACGACCGCCGCCAGGCCACGCTTCGGCGTGCCTTCCACGGCGGCACTGATGCCGAGGAAGCCCAGCGCGCAGCCGGTCAGGCAGAGGATCACGCCGACGACGCTGCCGAGCACGTCGAGCAGGCCTGCGGCCAGGAGGGCCGTCATGCCGAGTCCCCGTCGGCTGGAGCCATCTTGCCGCCACCCAGGCGCTTCTTGATGGCGGCCCAAAGCGAGGCGACCCAGCCGCCGTGGCCGTCCTCCTCGTCGTCCCCGGGCAGGCCTTCGATCTCGTAGAGGTAGAAACGGAAGCTGCTCTGGAGCAGGCTCATGGTCGGCACGGCGAGCAACGCACCCCAGATGCCGAACGCGTGCTCTCCCGCCAGCAGCGAGAAGATGATGATCACCGGATGCATGCGCGCGTGGCTGCCCATGATCATCGGATTGAAGATGTTGGCCTCGAGCACGTGGATGAACACGATCCAGCCGAGGGCCATGAGCCCCGTGTCGAGGCCCTTCGTCGTGCCGAGGACGACGATCGGGATCGACGAGATGATCGTGCCGAAGACGGGGATCAGGCTGAAGATCGCCGCCATGACCGAGAGCATGGTGGCGTATGGAACGCCGAGGATCAGGAGCCCCACATAGGTCAACAAGCCGTTCACGCCGCATATGACGAGCTGGCCGCGGATGACCCCCGCCAACCCATCGTCGATGTAGCGCACGAAGGTGTCGTAGGCCTTGCGGTGCTGCGGCGGGGGGAGGCTGCGGAAGAACCCGGCGATCGGCTTGCGGTCCATCACGATGAAGGCCGTCAGCATGAGGATGAGGAAGAACTCGTAGACCGAGAACACCAGGCTGCCTGCGATGGACAGCGCGGTCTTGCCGGCGCGCTCGGGCAGCCCCTCCCGCACGACGTCGCTCTGGATGGCCACGTAGTCGCGCAGCAGGTTCGGCTCCACGCGATACCCGGCGCCGGCCAGGTTCTCCACGATGGGGCTGATCAGCTCTCGCTCCATGAAGAACTCGAAGCCGCTGGCGGCCTCGGTGGTCTGGATCTTCAGGCGCTCGGCGTCCGCGAACGCGATCTTCTCGTCGGCGTCGGCGTAGCGCAGCCCCATCAGGTCGC
>JARGNS010000164.1:0-2923 GCA_029213105.1 Planctomycetota bacterium | reverse complement strand
GTAGAGCGTGGTCGGATGAAATTGAACGAACTCCAGGTCGCGCAGGGTCGCGCCCGGCGTGGCGCTGGCATTCGGCGAGCTCGGAATCAGGACGGGGCGATCGCCGCTGACCGCCTCGAGGAGTACCGAGACCGTGCGCTCGGTGGGCGTCACGCGGATGGGATACAGCGTGCCGTACTCGCTGCGATGGGATGTGATGGCGCCGTCCCGGGGGCTGACCGTGCGCGTGACGACGAGCAGGCGCGTGTCCTTGGGGATGAGGATCCCGCGCTCCGGCGGCTCGCCTTCCTCGTCGCCCTCCGTCTCGGGGGCCGGGTTCTCGATCGGCTGCAGCTCGAAGGTGGCGCGATAGCCCTCCTCCTTCACCGCCTCCTGGATGTTGGCCGCGGTCGTGCGGACCTGCTTGGCCAGGGTCACGACGCCCCACCAGCCCAGCAGGAAGATGCCGCCCAGGATGAGCACGTAGAGCGTGACGATGGTGGGGCCGCGGGTCCACTTGAAGCCCAGCAGGCGGCTCTTGACCACGCGGGCGACGACCGGCTCGATCAGGTAGGCGATGTAGATCGCCATGAGGAAGGGGAAGAGGACCTCGCGGAAGATCGCCAGCAGGAGCACGAAGGCCCCGAGGAAGAGGAGCAGGATGCGCACCTTGCCCTGGCGGCCCCCAGCGGGTGTCCCGCCGTCCGTGTCCACCGCGCCGTCCGTTTGCTCATCCGCCATGCCGGTACGATACGCCTGCGCCGCGGGAGGCGGAAGGCGTCAACCCGCCGTGTCGTGCGTTTGGAGTTTCGTGGGACTCGCTCGTACTCCGTGGCTGCCGCTGCTATGCCTCCTGGCCCTGGCCGCGCCCCCCGTGGCGGCCGACACCCTCGACGAGCCGGGCGCGCGTGCCGCGCTCGCCGGCCTGGCCGCCCCCAAGGCGGCTGCGCGCCTGGCGGCCCTCGAAGAACTCGAGCGCTTGGCTCACGTGGAACCCAGGCTCGTCGAGCGTGCCCTGCCGCGCCTCAAGACGATCCTGCGCCTGCGCAGCGTGGCCGAGCGGGCCCGCGCCGTGGCCTTGCTCGCGCGCGTGCCCTGCCCCGCAGGCCGTGCCTTGTGGTTGGCGCGCCTGGATCCGCACGAGGAATCCCATGAGGTGGTCCTGGCCGCGGCGGTGGCGGCCCCCGGCGACCGTCCGGCGGACGCCGATCTGCTGCGCCGTCTGCTCGGCGTGCTGAAAGACCCCCGGGCGACCCCCGAGCGACGGGCCCTCGTCCTCGAGGCCCTCGGGCCGCTGGACGGCGCCGGCGTCGACCTGCTGCTGGCGCGCCCCCGGAAGCACGAGCATTGGGTCGAGGCCTCGGCCCGCGCCCTTGCGCTGGGGCGCCGGGGGGGCACCAGCGCGGTACGCCCGCTCCTGGCCCTGCTCGAGCATGCGCAGCTCGCGCCGCGCATCCACGCGCGTGAGAGCCTCGTGCGTCTCACGCGCCAGGACCTGCCTCCCAAGGCCAAGCCGTGGCGCGACTGGTGGAAGGCGCAAGCGGGCCGCCTGCCGGTCGCGCCGGCCCCCTCGGAGGCGGGGCCCCGCTACGGCAGCCCCGAGCCGGTGCATGTGCCGCACTACTACGGTGTGCCGATTCCGCGGCGGGGGAGTCGGGTCGTGTTCTGCCTGGATGCGAGCCAGAGCATGTACGGCGGGGGCATCGAGTCGGCGCGGCGCGAGATGCGCCGGGCCCTGATGGACTTCCCCTCGACGCACGCGTTCGAGGTCATCGTCTTCAACGAGAAGCTGCTGCCTTGGCGCGAGCGTCTCGTGCGGGCCCACCCCGTCCAGAAGCTGCTGGCGATCCGCTACCTGGAGTCGATCGAACCGACCTCCTACACGAATCTCTACGACGCCGTCGAGATGGCCTTCGGCCACGCCGGACGCGGCAGCCGGCCCCGGGCGCCGGCGGCGAAGATCGACGCCGTGTTCCTGCTCTCGGACGGCGCTCCGAATCGCGGCCGCCACCGCGCGGCCAAGCGGGTGATTGCCGGCATCGCCGCGATGAGCAAGCGCGAGATCCCCGTCCACACCATCGGTGCGGGCGAGGAGGTCTTCGCCCTCCTCATGGCGATTGCCAAGGCCACGGGAGGCGAGTTCATCGACGCCTTCGAGTAGCGGGGGAGGGGGCCCAGGCTTGCGTTGCCGTGCCGTCGCCGTAGGTTGCGCGCCATGAGCGCTGCCGAGACCCGCAACCGCCTGAAGGCCATCCGAGATCGGTTCGACCGGCTCCGGGGGCGGCTTTGACCTCGACGCCAAGCGAGCCCTGCGCAAGGAGTTCGAGGAGCGGATGGGGGCGCCCGACTTCTGGGAGAACCAGGAGAAGGCCCAGGGGGTCGTGGAGCAGCTGAAGGCGGCTCGCGCCGCGGTCGAGCCGTTCGATGCCTTCGATGCCAAGCTCGAGGACGCCGACGTGCTCTTCGAGCTGGCGGACGAAGAGGGGGACGCCGAGGCGATCGGCGAGGTCGAGGAACAGGCACAGGCCCTCGAGACCGATCTCGAAGCCCTCGAGTTCCGCATGCTGCTCTCGGGCCCCAACGACGCGAGCGGTGCGTTCCTGCAGGTGAATGCCGGCGCGGGAGGCACCGAGGCCTGCGACTGGGCCGAGATGCTGCTGCGCATGTTCGGCCGCTGGGCCGAGCGCATGGAGTTCACCCTCAAGGAGATCGAGGTCCAGGGCAACCCCGAGGCCGGCATCCGCTCGGCGCTTGTCGAGGTGCGCGGCCCCTTCGCGTACGGCTACCTCAAGAACGAGGCGGGCGTGCATCGCCTGGTCCGCATCAGCCCGTTCGACGCCCAGAGTCGGCGTCAGACGACCTTCGCCTCCGTGGACGTCACGCCCCTGGTCGACGACAGCGCCGAGATCGACATCAAGGATGCCGACATCGAGATCGAGACCTT
>JARGNS010000163.1:6361-7811 GCA_029213105.1 Planctomycetota bacterium | reverse complement strand
CGCCGACGCCGCGGTCAGGAGCATCAGGAGCAAGGGAACGAACGAGCGCACCCCCGCAGGGTAGCGGCGGACTAGCCGCCAGCACCCGTCGAGCCGAACTCGGGCATCTGGACCGTACCCGTGGCGGTCAGCGCAATCTGGATGACCCAGCACGCCGCCAGGATGAGCGCCGGCTTCTTGACGCCCGGCTTGCTCTGGTTCATCAGGCCCCAGATCAGCGGCCAGATGCAGAAGAAGACGATGCCGAGCACGCCCTGCAGGACGCTCGTCTGGAACATCTTCACGATGAGGATGATGACGCAGACGAGGCCGGCGAGGCCCGCAAGCTGATAGATGATGTCCATGGTCGAATCGACTCCCTACCCAGGGCCTCGTGCCCCGGTCAACTGGTTCCGATGGCCCCGTACGCATCGACAGCGAGACGTACGAGACCGAAGACGAGAAAGCCCGCGAGCAGGAGGGTGCTGACTGGCACCTTGCGCTCGATGCGACCAAACGCGCGCTCGAGGATGCCGCGCCGCGCCTGGCCCGCGAACAGCCACAGCGCCAGGACGACCCAACCCACCACGGCCGCCAGGGCGAACGGATGGAACGCGAAGGCGCCGCCGAGATCACCGCGAGCCACGAACGCCGCCCCGCGCGTGAGTCCGCAGCCGGGGCAGCGACAGCCGGTCGCGCCCATGAGAGGGCACATGAGACGCACGAGGCCGCTGGCGTAGAGGCCCACGAGCAGCGGCGGCACGAGAACGAGCGCCCGCGCCGTGCGGGGGCGGCGGGTCAGGGCCAGCAGGGCGGACCGGTGGCCGCGCTCGCAGCAGGCACCGTGTTCCTGGGCTCCGTCCACATCCATCCGTCGGATCCTAGCTGTCCCGGAAGTTGGCGTGAAGGGGTCAGGTACGGAGAACGGGCGCCGTGACCCAGGTCACGGCGCCCGGCAGGGTCGAATCACCCTGGGCATGCCTGCTCCAGGAGCGCGGGCGGACACACGCCGGCGCAGCGCCGGCTGGACCGCCCCTACTTGGCGGGCACCACCTCGAAGGCCGTCCCGTCGAGGACGACGATGAGCTGCTCGCCCAGGGCGAGGAACTTGGCCACCTTGTCGCCGCGCTCGAGCAGCTTGAAGTAGGCCTCGGACCACGCCTCGACCTTGGTCGTGGTCGCCTTGCCGTCCCAGGCCTTGTCGACCCAGACGCCGTCGTGGCGCTTGACGAAGGTCTTGCCCCCGACCGCCTTGATCAGGGCGCGGATGCCCGCCAGGCCATCGTCCTTGCCGTCCTTGTCACTGTCATCCATGGACTCGGCGCTCTTGAGCTTGGCCAGCTGCTCGCTCGCGCGGGCCTTCTTCTCGCCGGCGGTCGGTGCCGCCGCGGCGGGCTTCGGCGACGGGAGCGCCCCACCGGGACGCCCACCGCGGTCGGCCTCGGGGGCCGGCGGACGGGCGCCATTGCCA
>JARGNS010000163.1:3446-6351 GCA_029213105.1 Planctomycetota bacterium | reverse complement strand
GGCCCTCCATCTCGCTTTCCTCGACCACGAGCCCGGCCGTGTAGGGCGTGACGATGGCGTGGCGCGTGGCCAGCTTGATGACCTCGTCCACGAGTTCCTTGCTCTCGCCGTGCAGCCGGATCTCATCCAGCAGGTAGGCGACCTTGCGGTGCGCCCACAGGCGCGGCAGGTAGCCGGCCTCGTCCTTGGAACCCAGGGTGGCGTTGTGCTCGTAGACGTGCTCGCGCTCCCCCACGCGGCCGCGCAGGACGATGGTGCGATCGCCGGCCTGCTTGTAGCGACCGAAGACAACGACCTGGCCGCCGGCGAAGAGGTCGGGCAGGCGCTTCGGGTAGACGTCGTAGACGCCTTCGCCGAAGTCGATCTTGACGTTGCTCAAGACGGGCTGATCGACCTTCTTGAAGAAACGGCTGGTGACGATCTCCAGGTCTTCGCCCGGCGTCACGTAGTCGCGGGTGCCGCCGGTGATCTCGGCCACGCGGTCGAGCAGGCGGACGTCGAGGTCATAGCCGACGCCGAAGGTGAACACGCGGGTGTTCGCCGTGTTGGCGGCCTTGACGTTCTTGACGATCACGTCGCCGTTCGTCTCCTCGACCGTGGGCTTGCCATCGGTAATGAACACCACGAGGAAGAGGCGGTCGCCGCTGCGCATCGCAAGCGCAGACTTGAGCGCGCCATCGATGTTCGTGCCGCCGGCGGCCTCGAGGCCCTCGATGTGCTTGACGGCGGCTTCCTTCATCTCGCCGGTCGCGTCCACGAGTGCGTCGCGGAAGGGATACAGTCCGGTCGAGAAGCCGAGGATGTTGAAGCGATCCCCCGGGCGCAGCATGCGCACGCCGTACTGGATGGCCTTCTTGGCCTGCTCCATCTTGGGGCCGGCCATCGAGCCGCTCTTGTCCACGACGTAGATGACGTCCTTGGGCATCAGGTCCTTCGCGTCGACCTGGGTGCGCGGCGCGAAGACGGCCATGAAGGCGCCGTCCTTGCCGGCTTCCTTGTGGCTCTGCATGGAGAACCCGACGCGGTCGGGGCTGCGGCCGACGTAGAGCAGGAGGTCCTTGTCCTGGCGGCGGTTGCTGCGCTCGTAGGAGACGCGTGCGGCGCGCTCGCCGTCCCGGGTGATCTCGACGCGGTGCGACGGGCTGTAGAGGGTCTTGATGTCGACGCTGCTGGCGACCTTCACGTCGACGGCGATCTTCTGGACGGCGCTGGCGTTGAGGCGGTCGGTGGCCAGCGGGTAGCGGAACTCGATCGTGCCGCCGTCCTCGGGCAGCACCTGCTGGTAGCTGATGCGGATCGTCAGATCCTTGTGGGGCATGATCGGGAAGATCTTGGCCCGGAAGAGGCCCCGGCCCATGTACTCGAGCAAGCCCGGGTCGCGGCGGCGCGAGACGATCGACTGGTAGATGCGGCGCGCTTCCTTCCGCTCGATGATCTCGCCCTGGACCATCTTGCCGCCCATGGTCATGGCGAACTTGCTGACGACGGCGCCCTCGGGCAGCGGGAAGAGGTAGGTGCCCTCGAGCTGGCGCCCGCTGTGGTTGTGGAAGACCTGCTCGACCGTGACGCTGGCGATGCGGTCGTTCAGCTCCGCCTTGACGCTGTGGCCCTTGAGGCGCACGGGCGGCACGGGGATGCGGTGCGGCCGGCGGCGGCGGAGCGTATCGACGGTCGCGCCGTCCGAGACGAGGATGCCGTTCGCATGGGCGTCGGGCGCGCCCCACAGGCTCCCGGAGGCCATGAACAGGGCGGCGAGGGTGAAGACGAGCAGCAATCGAGGCATGGGGGTCTCTCCTATGCCCCCGTTGGACACCCTCGCGCCGCGGGGGTTCCCGGCGGCCGCGCCCAGGCACGGATTCGTCAGGCCCCTGGTGCGGACGCGGCTCGCACCCGCCGCGCGCCCCCCCACACACGAAGACGCGGGGATCGGCGGATGCCGATCCCCGCGGGGTGCGAGAGCATGCAGGAACTCGCGCTACTTCAGGTCGAAGCGATCGAGTGCCATGACCTTCGTCCAGGCCGCGATGAAGTCGCGTGCGAACTTCGCCTTGGCATCGTCGGCGCCATAGACCTCGGCGATCGCCCGCAACTGCGAGTTCGAGCCGAAGACCAGGTCGACCGAGGTAGCCGTCCAGGTGACGGCGCCCGTCTTGCGATCTCGACCCTCGTAGCGATCCTCGCCATCGACCTTCGTCCACACCGTGCCGTTGTCGAGCAGGTTCACGAAGAAGTCGTTGGTCAGGCACGCGGGGCGATCCGTGAACACGCCGTCCTTGGACCCGCCCGTGTTGGCTCCCAGCACACGCAGTCCGCCGAGAAGCACGGTCATCTCCGGCGCGGTCAGCGTCAGGAGTTGTGCGCGGTCCACAAGCATCTCGGGCGCGGCGCGGTCACCGCCCATGCCGTTGTGGTTGCGGAAGCCATCGACGCGCGGCTCGAGAACGGCGAACGACGAAGCGTCCGTCATCTCCGCCGTGGCATCGGTGCGGCCGGGCGTGAAGGGCACGGCCAGTGCCTGCCCCCCCTTCTTGGCCGCGGCCTCGACCGCGGCGCTCCCCGCCAGCACGATCAGGTCCGCCAGGGAGACCTTCACGCCGTTGGCCGCGGCGTTGAACTCCTTCTGGATGCTCTCGAGCTTGGCGAGGACCTTCGCCAGCTCCTGCGGCTGGTTGACGGCCCAGTCCTTCTGGGGTGCGAGGCGGATGCGTGCACCGTTGGCGCCGCCACGGCGGTCCGAACCGCGGTAGGTCGACGCCGAAGCCCACGCCGTCCGTACGAGCTCGCCGGTCGAGAGGCCGGACGCGAGGATCGCCTGCTTGAGGGTGGCGATCTCGGCCGGTCCCACCAGCCTCTGCGCCGCGACGGGGACCGGGTCCTGCCAGGGCTGGGCGGCGGGCACTTCCGG
>JARGNS010000163.1:0-3436 GCA_029213105.1 Planctomycetota bacterium | reverse complement strand
CAGTCCGGCGTGCGGCCCCATGTCCCGATGCGTGAGCTTGTACCAGGCGCGTGCGAAGGCCTTCTGGAAGGCCTTGGGATCATCGCGGAAGCGCTTCGAGATCGGGCCGTACACGGGGTCAACCTTCAGGGCGAGATCGGTCGTCAGCATCATCGGGGCATGGGTCTTGCCGCGGATGTGGGCGTCCGGCACGACGTCCGCCGCCGCCTTGTCCTTGGGGGTCCACTGCCAGGCGCCGCCCGGGCCCTTGATGAGGGCCCAGTCGTACTGGAACAGGAAGACGAAGTAGTCGTGCGACCACTGCGCGGGCGTGCTGGTCCACGCACCCTCGAGACCGCTCGTGATGGTGTCTTCGGCCTTGCCCTTGCCGTGGCTGTTCTTCCAGCCCAGGCCCTGCTGCTCGACGGGGGCAGCCTCGGGCTCGGGGCCCACCTTGCCGGCGCCCGGCGCGGCACCATGGCACTTGCCGAGCGTATGACCACCCGCGATCAGCGCGACGGTCTCCTCATCGTTCATCGCCATGCGCGCGAAGGTCGCGCGGATGTCCTTGGCTGCCGCGAGCGGGTCGGGGTTGCCGTTCGGCCCTTCGGGGTTCACGTAGATCAAGCCCATCTGGGTCGCCGCGAGCGGGCCATCCAGTTCACGCTCACCCGCGTGACGCTTGTCTCCCAACCACTCGCTCTCGGGACCCCAGTTGATGTCGAGCTCCGGCGCCCAGACGTCGACACGTCCCCCGGCGTAGCCGAAGGTCTGGAACCCCATGGACTCCAGCGCGACGTTGCCGACGAGCACCATGAGGTCGGCCCACGAGATCTTGTTCCCGTACTTCTTCTTGATGGGCCACAGGAGGCGGCGGGCCTTGTCGAGGTTTGCATTGTCGGGCCAGCTGCCCAGCGGCGCGACGCGGATCGTTCCGGAGGTCGCACCACCCCGACCGTCGGTCGTGCGGTACGTACCGGCGCTGTGCCACGCCAGGCGGATCATCAGCGGACCGTAGTGGCCGTAGTCCGCAGGCCACCAGTCCTGCGACGTGGTGAGTACGACCTCGATGTCCTTCTTCAAGGTCGGCAGGTCGAGCGAGGAGAACGCCTTCGCGTAGTCGAAGTCGGCGTCCATCGGATTGCTCTGGCGGCCGCGCTGGTGGAGGATCTCCAGTCGCAGCTGGTTGGGCCACCAATCGCCGTACGAGGTGGCTCCGGCTGCCGTGTTGCGCGGGACGCTGTGGCCGAAGGGACACTTGGCCTCGCCCGCCGCGGGGGCGGGCTCGTCGTCGCCGAACACGGGCGTCGCGGACGTCAGGGGAATCAGGGCGAGCGCACACGCGAGCATGGCAAGGCCAAGCGGCGCCACGGACGGGCGGGCCGCGCGTCGGCGCCGGATCGGTCGCGGGGTAGAGAACATGGGTAGGACTCCAAATCGGGGGGCTGAGGCTGGAGAGGTGGACATAGCATCGCCTCGCCCCATTGATCCGTCCAATCGGATGCAGCCTCGTTACTGACAACTTAGGGTTTTCAGAGGCCGAGCCCATGGCATCCCATCCGCGGCCTGCGCGCCCCCCCAGGCGACCGCAGGGGCCCTCCACAGCGTCCTGCACCCGCGCGGCGCGGGGGGCTTGGTCGTGCCCCTCCGCGGCCTCCTTCAGGATCGCGTTGGCCAGATGCGCGTCGGCCAACAGCCGCTTGGCCTCATCGACCTTCAGGCCGCCGTACGCCTTGCGCCCGGGGTAGTACGCGGTACGGAGTCGGGTGACTTCTTCACCATGTGATCCCCGAGGAGCGTACCGAACGGGTGAAGTCTTCACCCGACTCCGTACTCGGTGTGGTCGGCTTGGCTTCGCACACCCGGCCTTGACCTGACGCGGGAGGGGGGGGATCCTCATTGCCATGCCCCGCCTGGTCCCCCACCTCCTCTACCTGCTCCTGAGCACGCTGCTGATCGTGGTAGCCCCGGTGGGGTTCTCCGAGGCGGCCTCGGAGGAGGCGCCGACCTCGAGCGAGGCCGCCGAACTGGACCGCGCGAGAAGCAGAGGGCGGCCGAGTTCACGCGTCCTGGTGAACTGCGCGCGGGCAAGGCCCCCCGTAGCCCCGGAACTCGCGTGCAGCCCCCAGCAGCCCACCCCCCGGCGCGGATGTCCTCTGAGCGTCGAGTCTTGGCGCCTCCAGCTGCGGCTCTGACCGCGCCGCCGCCTCAGCGAGTTCGAGCGGACTGACCCGGCTGAAGCCCCGGCCCGCTCACCCTGACGCGGCTCCTGTCTTCTGTTTCTCTCGTGCGCGGTCGCGCTACGGCGCACGTGCCCCTACCCGATCCAGCCACATCCTCTGGCACATCCCGAGCACCCCCATGACGCAAGACACCAGCGACACTCCCGATCCCAAGCCCGACGACGCAGAGTCGTCCGGGAACGCGGCCTCCCCGGAGGCGCCGGCCGCGACGAAGGTCAACGCCACGGAAACCGATCCCCTCGCGTTCACGGGGCGCTTTGCCGGCGGGCTGGTTCTCGACATCAAGCGCCGGCTTCCCTACTACGCCGACGACTTCAAGCAGGGCTTGAACAGCAAGGTACTGGCTTCGATCCTGTTCCTGTTCTTCGCCTGCCTCGCCAACGCCGTCGCATTCGGCGGCCTGACCGGCGTCGTCACCGATGGCCAGATCGGCACGGTGGAGATGATCATCGCCACCGCGATTGGCGGCATGCTGTTCGCGCTGCTCGGCGGCCAGCCGCTCACGATCCTCGGCGGCACCGGCCCGATCGTGATCTTCACCGGCCTCTTGTATGGGTTCTGCCAATCCTGGGAGCTCGATTTCCTCGGCGTCTACGCGTGGGTCGGGCTCTGGTCGGGCCTGTTCATGATCATCCTCGCTGTGACCGACGCCAGCGCACTCATGCGCTTCTTTACGCGGTTCACGGATGAGATCTTCGCCGCACTGATCGCCGTGATCTTCATCGTGGAGGCGCTCAGGTCCAAGGCCATGCCGTTCATGAATGACGTCGACGGCGCGATCATGGACGAGGCCACGGGGCTGTTTACGGTGATCCTCGGCCTGGGCACCTTCATCCTCGCGATGCAGCTGAAGCGGTTCGGCGAGACGCGCTTCCTCTGGCGCGGGCTGCGCAACTTCATCGCGGACTTCGGCCCTGCGATCGCGATCGGCGTGATGACCGTGATCGCCGTGCTCGAGCCCGACGTACACCTCGACAGCGCCGCGATCCCGGAGGCCTTCGGCACCACGACGGGCCGCCCCTGGGCCGTCGACCTGACTACCGTGCCCGCGTGGGCGATCGGCGCTGCGATCGTGCCCGCCCTGATGGCCACGATCCTGCTCTTCCTCGACCAGAACATCACGACCCGCCTGGTCAACGCCCCGGACCACAAGCTCAAGAAGGGCCCTGCGTTCCACCTCGACCTCCTGGTGGTCGGGCTGATCATCGCCATCA
>JARGNS010000162.1 GCA_029213105.1 Planctomycetota bacterium | reverse complement strand
TGGCCCCGCGGCCGCTCGTGGGGGCCTCGGCCCCGCCGACGACCTCCTGGACGCCGTCGGCGAAGACGACCCAATCCGGCCGTGCCCGGACCCCCTCCGGGAGCGCCTGGGGCATCCGCCCGACGCTCCGCGAGACATCCACGACGGCAACCGGGCGCACCTCCCCCCGCCCGGGGGTGGGTCGCAGGTCGGCGAGCGCGGCGACGCACAGCAGCGCCACGGCGATGCGCAGGGCATACCGCCAGGGGGTGTCGAGGCTCATGCTTGAGAACTTTGGGGTTTGCGGGCGACGAGGCTCTGGATACGATTCCGCCGCGGGGCGCACCCAGGTCGCCTCGGGAGGACTACGATGAACAAGGCTGAAGTAATCGCCGCGATGGCGCGCCATCTTGGTTCGAGCAAGGCAGAAGCAGAGCGGGCGCTGAACGCGTTCGTGGAGTCGGTGACCCAGGGCCTGGTCGGGGACGGCGACGTCGCCATCCTCGGCTTCGGCACGTTCCGCCGCTCCGAGCGCAAGGCTCGCATGGGCACGAACCCGCAGACCAAGGAGCGCATCCAGATCCCCGCTTCGGTCGGCGTCACGTTCCGTGCCGGCAAGAAGTTGAAGGAAACGCTCAAGTAGTCGACTTCCCTTCGGTCGGGTCGCTCGCCTGCGGGCGGCTCGCCGAGTCGGAAGCGCCTGCGGCCGCGCCCTTCGGGGCGTGCGTCTCTCGGGCCGGGCTGCTGTCGCCCGTGCCCTCCCCGACCGTGGCGATCGTACCGCCGCAGAGCGTGCTGCCACCGGCATGGGTTCCCGTGGCCTCACGGGCGTCGGCCCCCGTGTCGTCGCTGGCGTAGACCACGAGTGCCTGCCCGGGGGTCAGCGCGAACACGGCCTCCGGATAGCGCACCCGCATGCGCCCGGAGCCCAGGATCTCGACCTCTGCCGGCCTCAAGGGCACGGCATGGCGGTGGCGTACCTGGGCCTGGAAGCGCGTCCCGATCGGCGGCTCCGGGCTATCGATCCAGTTGACGCCGGACACGGTGCAGGTGGTCTCCAGGAGCGCGCTGCGCGGCGCGATCTCCACGCGCCCGGCACCCGGATCCACGCGCTTCACGTAGCGGGGCTCCCCCACCGCCGGCAAGCCCTTGCGCTGCCCGATCGTGAAGCCCAGGGCCCCCTCGTGGGTGCCGACCTCACGCCCCTCGTGGTCGGTGAAGGTCCCGGGGACGACGTCCTCCGGGGCCCGCTCGGCCAAGAAGGCCTTGTGGCCCGCCGAGGAGATGAAGCACAGCTCCTGGCTGTCGGGCTTGTCCGCGACGGCGAAACCCATG
The DNA here is from genome assembly GCA_029213105.1 of Planctomycetota bacterium. Lineage (GTDB taxonomy): Bacteria > Planctomycetota > PLA2 > PLA2 > JAEUHO01 > JAHEIK01. The sequence goes on along the minus strand of JARGNS010000162.1, from coordinate 6,500 downwards.
GCCCGGGCCTCGTCGCGCACCTCGTCCTTCTGCACGTCCCCGAGGGGGAAGCGCGCCGCCGCCAGCTGGGCTTGGCTCAGCTGGTGCAGCATGTAGGTCTGGTCCTTGCGCTCGTCGGCCGCGCGCAGCAGCCGCCAGCGGCCGTCCGCACCCAGCGCGGTCCGGGCGTAATGCCCCGTCGCGACCGTCTCGGCTCCCAGCCCGCGGGCGATTTCAAGCAGCCGCCCGAACTTCACATCGGTGTTGCAGGCCACGCACGGAATCGGCGTGCGGCCCGCGGCGTACTCCGCGACGAAGGCATCGATGATGCCCGCGAAGCTCTCCTGGACGTCCACGACGTAGAAGGGGATGTCGAGCAGCGCGGCCACGGCGCGGGCATCCCGGGCGTCGTCGGCGCCGCAGCAGGAGCGGGCCCCCCCGGCGGCCTCGCCGTCGCTCTCGACGCCGGTACGCAGGTGCACCCCGACCACGTCTTCGCCGGCCGCCACGAGGCGGGCGGCGGCTACGGCGCTGTCAACGCCGCCGGAGATGGCCACCAAGGTGCGCATGCCCCCACTCGAAGCCCGAAATGGGCCGCACCGGGCAGGAATTCGGCCGGAGCGGCCAGGGAACGGCCTACGATGCGGGGCTCATGCACACGCTCCTCACCATCCTTGCGCAAGACGAGTCCCAGGGCAATCCGATGGATATGTTCGTGATGATCGGGATGATCTTCCTGATCTTCTGGTTCCTCGTGATCCGTCCCGGCTCCAAGGAGCGCAAGCAGCGCGAGGCCGCCGTCAAGGCCCTCAAGAAGAACGACAAGGTCGTCACGAACGCCGGCATCCACGGCACCGTGGTCGGCCTCGAGGACGAGGCCGTCACCCTGCGGGTGGACGACAAGAACAACATCCGCATGAAGTTCAGCCGTGCGGCCATCTGGCAGGTCCAGGACCCCGACGCCAAGAGCGGCAAGGGCAAGGACAGCAAGGCCAAGGGCAGCAAGAAGTACGAGAAGTCGGCGGACGCCAAGGCCAACGACGACGCCTCGGACGACAGCAAGACCACGCCGGAGACCGCCGCCAAGTGATGCGCCGCTCGACCCGCGCCGCCGGCCTGGATGGGATCGCACGCTGCGGCTCCCTCCTCGTCATCGCGCTCGTGGTCGCGCTCCCGCTCGCGATGGCCTGCTGCCCCGCGGACATGCTCGGCGGCAGTGATGGCGCCAGTGGTGTCGGCGCCGGCACGGGCGACGAAGTCGCCGCCGCGCTCACCAGTCTCGATCGTGATCTCCACGGCGCACGCATCCTGCCCGCCCCCGCACGCAACGACCTCGCGTGTGCGGCAGCCCTGGGCACCTCCGCGCTGGCGACATCGATCGCCTTCCTCCACAGCTTCGACGCACTGGCCCCGCCCCCACGGCTGGGTTCGCGCGCGGACACGCCCGGCGACGCACGCCCGGGCCCCACGGACCTCGGACACCCCCTGCTGTCCTGAGCGCGGTCTCCGCTGCATCCACGACCCCAGCTGCCTCGCGCGCGGGCTGCGGTCGTTACCTCGACGCGCGCATCCCGTGAGCGGTCATCCACGACCGCATCCTTAGCCAAAGGAGAGAACTGTGGAACAGAACAACATCGCACCCCGTGCCCTCATGATCGTGGCCATCACCGCATTGCTGGTGTGGGCCTACACGAGCATGGGCATCAAGTTCGGCCAGGACCTGAAGGGCGGCACGACGCTGCGCTTCTCCCTCGACATCGATGGGGCCAAGAGGGCGGGCCTGGTCGACGACCAGATGCCCAACGAAGAGATCGTCGCGCAGACGCTCGAGATCATCGGCGAACGTATCGACAAGTACGGTCTGGCCGAGATCCAGCTCACGCAGTACGGCGACAACAAGTTCCTCGTCTCGCTGCCCGCCGACGCCGGCACGCAGCCCGACGCGGTCGTCAAGGTCATCAGCCAGCTCGGTGACCTGAAGTTCCGCATCGAGGTCCTGCCCGATTCGACCTACAAGGCTCGCGCCACGGACGGTCCCGAACCGGCCCGCATGGGTCTCTGGAAGGGCACGGACGAGGAGTTCAACACCTTCAAGAACGAAGAGGTGAAGGTCTGGCAGACCGCCCGCGATCGCGGCGAGATGTACTCGCCGACGCGCGGGGAGTACCTCCTCGTCAAGCGCGCCAAGGTCATCGGCTTCGACCGCAAGGAGACGGTGCCGGACGGCTCCGAGGTGGGCCACTTCGCCATCGTCGAGTCCAACAGCGGCCAGGTCGACTTCGACGGCGGCATCCTCACGAACCCGTCGGTGGGCGAGAACCCCAACACCGGCGAGCCCGTCGTGCTCTACGAGGTGAAGAACGAGTTCCAGAACGACTTCGGTCGCTGGACGGGTGCCAACGTCGGCCTGCCGATGGCGATCATCCTCAACAACCAGTACCACTCCGCCCCCACCATCAACGAGCGCCTCACGAAGAACGTACAGATCACGCTCGGCCGCGGCGGCAGCCGCAAGGCAAAGCGCGACGAGGCCAAGGCTCTCGCGACGGTCCTGCAGACCGGCTCGCTCAAGATCCAGCCCGTGCTCGAAGCCAAGAACGTGATGGGCCCGAGCCTCGCCGGCAAGAGCCGCGACCGCGGCATCCAGGCCATCCTGGCAGCCTTCGCGCTCGTGCTGATCTTCATGATCGTCTACTACCGCGCCTCGGGCATGGTCGCCAACGTGGCCCTGCTGCTGAACCTGGTGCTGCTCGTCGGCTTCATGGCGTTCTTCCAGGCGGTGCTCACGCTGCCCGGCATCGCCGGCATCGTGCTAACGGTCGGTATGGCGGTTGACGCCAACATCCTGATCAATGAACGCATCCGAGAAGAACGGCGAGGAGGGCGATCACTCGCCCGCGCCGTGGCGGAAGGCTACGACCGTGCGCTGAGCGCCATCATCGATGCCAACGTCACGTCGCTCATCACGGCGATCTTCCTCTACAACTTCGGTTCGGGCGCGGTCAAGGGCTTCGCCGTCACGCTGGCGATCGGCCTCGTGGTCTCGATGTTCACCGCCATCTTCGTGACGCGCACGATCATGGACTGGCTGATGAACGCCGGCATCATCAAGGAGCTCTCGACCCACGGCTCGGGTGAGCCGCCCAAGGTCAAGTGGCTTGGACTGCGCCGCATCTTCGGCCCGCTCTCGGTCGCCGGCATCGTGTTCGGCATCGTGATGTTCATGTCCACGGACAAGTACACGCTCTACGACATCGACTTCACGGGTGGCTACCGCATGCAGGCCGCCTTCGTCGAGAAGACGACGCCCGACGAGGTCACCGAGTTGCTCTCCGAGACGAAGATGGACGTCGACGTCGAGGTCACGCGCTTCAACGACAAGGGCGATCGCGAGACGTCCAAGGTCACGGTGCCCGTGGGCCCCTACCCGGACGCCCAGGTGCTCTCGGCCGGCGAAGATGGTCGCGCGATCGAGATCAACGTGCAGCGCCTCTTCCACGGCGACAGCCAGGACGAGGAGGCCGAGGCCAAGGCGTTCCGCGAGTACATGGGCCGTCTGCTGGCCGAGCGCCTGATGCCCGACTGGCAGCTCAAGCCGATCGTGCGCTACAACCACGTGCCCAAGGAGGGTGACGCCGCGGATGACCCGCTGGCCGCCTACGGCGGCGGCATCACCGGCGTGATTGCCTTCAACGATCCCGACGCGCTGCTCTCCCCCGACACGCTGAAGTCGATCCTGAAGGACGACCTGCCCTTCTGGACCCAGGAAGACGGTCGCGACCGGGCGTTCAAGCCGGCCGAGCGCGGGCTCACCCGCGAGGTCGAGGTACGCGCCTATCCGACGGCTTCGGCCGGCATCGCCGCGTACGAGTTCTGGCTCTCGAGCAAGACGGCCAGTGGGGCAACCCCCGAGGCCAACGTCTCGATGATGTCCCAGCGCATGGGCGAGTACCTGGGCGGCAAGGGCCTCAAGACGCGCCTGGGCAAGGACATGCCCGAGGGTGCGGAGAAGCAGAAGAAGCTCGAGCGCTTCGGCCTCAGCCAGCCGTTCCCGTCGGAAGACGCGATCGGCTCGACGGTGGCCGAGCGCCTGCGCGACGACGCCATCGTGGCGCTGTTCCTCTCACTGGTGTTCATCATCTTCTACATCGCGCTGCGCTTCCGCTCGCGTTCGATGGGCTTCGCCGCCGTGCTCTGCCTGTTCCATGACGTGGCGATCACGCTGGGCCTCGTGGCCCTGGCCAACACGCTCGGCATCGTGGATGCCAAGCTCAACCTGGCGATGGTGGCCGCGTTCCTCACCCTGGTGGGTTACTCGGTCAATGACACCGTGGTCATCTTCGACCGTATCCGCGAGAACCGCGGCAAGCGGCCGACGATCGATGCGGAGCTGATCAACGCGTCGATCAACCAGACGCTCGCTCGAACGATCCGCACGACGGCCACGTTCCTGCTCGTCTGTTTCGCCCTGTTCGGCTTCAACTACGGCCAGCGCAACGTGCTCGAGGGCTTCTCGTTCCTGCTGATCCTCGGCTCGATCATCGGTACCTACTCGACGATCGCGATCTCGACGCCGCTGCTGCTGTACCTGCCGTGGCTGTGGGAGCGCCTGAAGGGTTTCGCCCCGAAGACCTCGATGGTCACCAACTGCCTGTCGAGCAGTGCCACGTTCCTGCTCACGCCGCTCGCCGCCTTGGCGTGGCTGGCGTGGGGCGCGGTCTTCGCGGCCGTCGCCTTCGTGATCGGGCTCGTGCTCTTCGTCCCGTGGTCGCTCTCGAGCGACAACGACGAGGCCAAGGCTGCCACCGCCTAGGCGAGCAAGTCGCGGCGGGCTCCTCGGGGCCCGCCGCGGCCACCCCCGAGTCCGTCGGCCCCTCGTCGGGCTGCGCGGGCTCGCCCGGCGCCTCGTCGGAGGCTTCCTCGGCCGCATGGTCCTGGGCGGCTTGCGCTTCGGCAGCAGCGTCCTCGACGATGCGGCCGCCTTCGTTGCGGATCAGGTCGAAGTACCGCGGCGCCACGCGCACCTCGACGCGCATGCCGCCGTCGGGGGAGGGGACCTCGCCGACCTCGCCCCAGGTGCGCAGCTTGGCCAGCAGGCGCCCATTGCCGGGATCGCCCTCGACCACCACGTCCGTGTGCCGGCGCGTCACGTACTCGTGCACGCGCGCCTTGAGTTCCTCGAGCCCCTCGCCGGTCACGGCCGAGGTCTTCAATGCGCCCGGCAGACGCTCTTCGAGCAGGCGCAGGGTCAGGGGATCCTTCACGCGGTCGATCTGGTTCAGCACGGCGATGCGCGGCACGCCCCCGGCGTCGATGTCGTACAGCGCCTTCTCGACGACCTCGATGTGATCGATCACGTCGGGATCGGCCGCGTCCACGATGTGCAGCATGAGGTCCGCGAAGCGTGCCTCTTCCAGCGTGGCCAGGAAGCTGCTCACGAGATGGTGCGGCAGATCGCGGATGAATCCGACGGTGTCGGACAGGAAGATCCGCCGCCCACCGGCGATCTCCCAGGCACGCGTCGTCGTGTCGAGCGTGGCGAAGAGGCGGTCCTCCACCAACACGTCCGCGCCTGTCAGCGCGCGCAGGATCGTGCTCTTGCCGGCGTTCGTGTAGCCCACGAGCGCTGCCGTGAAGTACCGCCCGCGGGCATGCGTCTGCCGGACGCGGTGCGCCTGCATGTTCGCCAGGCTGCGCTTGAGGTCGCGGATGCGCTTGCGCACGAGACGCCGGTCCGTCTCGATCTGCTTCTCACCAGGACCGCGCACGCCGATGCCGGCCTTCGCCGTACCGACCTCGCGGTTGAGGTGCGTCCAGAGACGCTTCAGGCGCGGGAGGGAGTACTCCATCTGCGCCACCTCGACCTGGGCACGCGCCATGGCGCTGCTCGCCCGGCGCACGAAGATGTCGAGGATGAGCTCCGTGCGGTCGATGACCCGCCCCCCCACGACCTTCTCGAGGTTGCGGGCCTGGGACGGGGAGAGGTCGTGATCGACGATGAGCAGGTCGGCATCGTGGGCGCGCATGATCTCGCCGAGTTCCTCGGCCTTGCCCTTGCCGAAGAAGGTGCGCGGATCGGGCTTCTCGCGTCGCTGCACGACGCGTGCGAGCGAATCCGCGCCGGCCGTGTCGGCCAGCTGCGAGAGCTCTTCGAGCGCCTCGCGGTAGGACGGCGGCTCATCCGGGAGTTCCAGGCCTGCGAGGATCGCTCGCTCCCGCTCGCCGCGCTTGCGGCGGATCTTCGGCTGCGTATCGAGCTTCACTCGCTGTCTCCGGCAACACCTGCGGCGGGGTCGACCGCCACTTCGCTGGGCTCCTGGCCACGCACGTGCACGATGCGCTTGCGCCAGTTCTCATCATCCCGCATGGGGCAGTCGCGACGGCTGTGCGTGCCACGACTCTCCTCACGCAGCAGCGCGCTCTGCGCCGCAAGGCGCGCCACGCTGAGCATGTTGATCAGGCTCAGGCGACTCCACGCACCGTCCCCCACCCGGTGGGCGAAGCCCTCCCAGGCCGAGACC
>JARGNS010000161.1 GCA_029213105.1 Planctomycetota bacterium | reverse complement strand
AGATGCTTGCGCGCGGCCAGCGTGTCCCCCACGTGGAGCGCGATGCGTCCCGCGTAGAGTCGCCCGGCGGAGTCCATCGCGAGCACGCGTCGCGCGACCTTGAGCGCCTCGGCCTTGTGGCCCAGGCGGGCATGCGCCTCGGCCAGGCCCTTCACGACGGCGAGATCCTCCTGGTCGGCCGCCGCGAGCCCGAGCAGCGCGCCCTCGTAGTCCCCGGCCTCAAAGGCCGACTCGGCGAGCAAGGCGGCAAGCATCGGATGGCGCGTCTTCGCGTAGTGCTTCTTGAGCGCCTTCGCGGCGGTGGCCGCATCCCCCGTCTGCTTGAGCAACTTGCTGTAGGTCGCGATGTGCGCCTTGCACGGATGCAGGCCGAGCGCCTGCGCCGCGGCGTCGAGCGCCTTGGCCATCGTCTTCGCGCGGTCCTTGTCCTTCGCGCTGCGCTCGTAGCAGAGCGCCGTCATGTGATAGAGGGCGGCGTCGTCCTTGTTCTTCTTCAGCGCGGACTCGAGGTACTCGAGGGCCTCGGACGGGAAGCCCTCTTCCAGCGACAGGCTGGCGAGGGCCATGGCGGCCGCTGCGTACCCGGGTTCCTCTTCGAGCACCTCCTCGAGCAACTCGGCCCCGGCGTCCTCGTCTTCTTCACGCAGCAACCAGATGCCCTTGGCCGCGCGGACGTTGATGTTCTTCTTGTCGCGCTTCGAGGCGGCGTCGATCCAGCGCTTCTGGGTCTTGGGCTTCTTCGCGACGCGCGCCCGCGCGAGATCGAACACGACGGACTTCGGAGCCGCGGCCTGACGCTCCTTCACGAGGCCGTCCCAGAGGGCGGACTCGTCCTTCTCGAGGCCCTGCCATACACGGACGAAGAGCGTCCAGTAGTCGATGGACTCGAGCGCTTCGTCCTTGCGCGTGTCCAGCAGGGCGAAGGCCCTCTCGAGGCTGGAGCGGTCGCCCTTGGCGAGGAACCCGACAGCTGCGTCGTACGCGGCCTGGACCGCGTCCGGCACGTCGTCGCCGGCCTGCGCCGGGGCGGCGCCCAGCGCAACCAGGAGCAGGGCCAGCAGGGTCAATCCGACCACCGCGCCCCACGGACCTCGCGGCCCCCGTGCCTTCATCATCGCGTGCCCTCCCGCCTCGGGTGGTCCGAGCCTACCGGGGATGGCAGCCCGACCGGGAGGGCCTCGGGCCTATTTCCCCGGCTTCGGGGCGGCAGGTGCCGGCCCCGACCGGCCGTCTTGCGTCAGGCCCCGGAAGCGGGCACTGCCGTCACGCACGATCAGACTCGGACTGTGGAGCGTCAGCGCCGCGGGCTTCCCGCTGGCCGGGTTGGGGGCGAGGTCGCGCCGCGTGGCGCCCTGCACGACCACCACCTCGAGCCGCCTCCCGTGATTGAACAGCACGAGCCGGTAGCGGCTGGCCGGGGGCAACTCGATGGAAGCGATCTCCGTCGGCGCCCACGCCTTCGGTGCGCCCCGGAGAGCGACCTGGAAGGCGCTGCCCATCTCGACCAGGGACGCCGATCCCCGTCGGACTTCCACCGCCAGGTCCGAGCCCTTGCCGCGCGCATCCGCGAAGACGATGCCGCCACGGGACCCGGGGCCGCTGCCCAGCTCGACTTCGACCTCGATGCGCTCCCAGGCCGCGCCCAGCCAGCCGGGATCCGCGACCGCCACCGAATCCGTCGTGCCCTCGATGGCACCCGCGCGTTCATCCCACTCGGTGCCGATCGCCTGCCACGTGTTGTCGGCAACCCCATCCCAGTAGGCCCGCACCGCCGCCTCGACCGGCTCGGCCTGGCCCTGGAAGATGCGCGCGAACGCCACATCCCCCCCGCCGCGCGCGAACACATCGGCCTCGAAGCGGGCGAAGCGCGCGCGCAGGTCCTTGTCCGCCGTGCCCCGCAGGGCGCCCACGAGGGCGAGGGCGTCGCGGTAGCCTCCGTACTCCTCGCCGGTGGCCAGCTTCCAGGCGCTCCAGTCCTCGCGTCGGATCTTCGACCCGATTCGACTGACGGTCCGGTTGCGCGCGACCACATCGAAGACGCCGAAGGCGACGCCGTCCTTCGTCCGGCGATGCCAGCCGTACCACTCGGCGAGTCCCTCGCGGTACCAGGTGCTGCCACGCCCCCGGCGCGAGGCCGGTCGCGCGCGGGCGTAGAACTGATGCGTGAGTTCGTGCAGCACGAGCCGGCGCGTGTCGAACGCCTCGGCCTGCAGCCAGACATGCGAGAGGCAGGGACTCCACTGGGTCCAGCCGCCGCCGAGCCTCCCCTTGCGCCCGGTCTTGTGACGCACCTTCTGGGAGGGCAAGGCCCGGGCAAACGCCTCGCGCGAGCTGTAGAGCACCAGCTCCAGCGGCAGCTCGCTCTCGTCTGGCGCGGTGCCGAAGTCCCGCTTCATGCGCTCGAAGAGGGCGTCGCCGAGGTCCGCGGCCTCCTCGAGCGCGGCGGCGTCGACCCGGCCGCGCACGCGCACGTAGGTCCAGCGCCCCCGCCAGCCACGGGAGGAAGAGCAGGGAGGCGACGAGGAGCAGGCGCACGGGCCCGATCATAGGTCGGCGCGGACGGCGCGGGTTCCCTCCCTCCGCCGCTCGGGGTTCAATGCGGGCCCATGCAAGACAACGCACCGATCGTCTGGCGCCCCACCGAGGCCCAGGTCGCCGCCGCCAACGTCACCCGCCTGATGGCGAAGGCCGGCGTCGACTCCTACGAAGCCCTGCACGCCTGGTCCGTGGCGGACATCGGCCGCTTCTGGGACACCTGCCTCGAGGACCTGGGGCTCGGCTGGTACGAGCCCTACACGACGACCTACGACGACTCCGCGGGCTTCCCCTGGACGCGCTGGTTCGTCGGCGGCAAGACCAACATCGTCATGAACTGCCTCGACCGTCACGTGGCCGGCGGCCGCGGCGACGAGCCCGCCGTCCTCGGCGAGGGCGATGACGGCGCCACCAACGCACGCACCTTCGCCGAGCTCAAGCACGAGGTCGGCCAGGTCGCCGGCCTGCTGCGCGAGCTCGGCATCCAGCCGGGCGACCGCATCGGCATCTACATGCCGATGGTGCCCGAGGTCGTCGTGGCGCTCTTCGCCTGCTTCCAGGTCGGCGCCGTGGCGATTCCCGTGTTCTCGGCCTTCGGCAGCGAGGCGCTCGCCGTACGTCTCAACGACGCGCAGGCCGTCGCGCTGTTCACGGCCGATGGCGGCTTGCGGCGCGGCAAGCCGGCCGCCATCAAGCCGAATGCCGACGCGGCCGTCGCCGAGGTGCCGTCGCTCAAGCACCAGATCGTGCTCCGGCGCACCGGCCAGGACACGCCCATGCAGGAGGGCCGCGACCTGTGGTGGGATGAAGCCATCACGCCGCGCGAGAGCGATCCGCGCACGGAGGTGCTCGACGCCGAGGCGCCCGCGATGATCCTCTACACGTCGGGCCCGACCGGCAAGCCGAAGGGCACCGTGCACACGCACGCGGGTTGCCTCGCGCAGATGAACAAGGAACTCGGCTACGCGTTCGACGTGAAGCCGGGCGACCGCTTCTTCTGGCTCACCGACATCGGCTGGATGATGGGCCCGTGGGAGATGATCGGCGTCACGTCCCTGGGCGCGGCCCTGCTCGTCTACGAGGGCGCGCCCAACTGGCCCAACCCCGACCGCCTCTTCGAGGTCGTCGCGCGCCACCGCATCACGCAGCTCGGCCTCGCTCCGACGGCCATACGGCTGCTGCGCCGCGCGGGCGATGACCTGGCCGAGGGACACGACCTCTCCGCGCTACGCCTGATCGGCTCCACCGGCGAGCCGTGGGATCCCGAGTCCTGGCAGTGGTGCTTTGACCATGTCGGGGGCGGACGCTGCCCGATCATCAACATCTCCGGCGGCACGGAACTCGTCGGCTGCCACCTCTCGCCACTGCCGACCACCGCGCTCAAGAACTCGACCCTGCGCGGCCCGGGTCTCGGCATGGATGTGGACTGCTTCGACGATGAGGGCAACCCGATCCGTGGCGGCCTGGGGCACCTCGTGCTGAAGCAGCCCGCCCCCAGCCTCACGAAGAGCTTCCTCGGCGACGACGCCCGCTACCTGGCGACCTACTTCGAGCGCTTCGGCGACACGATCTGGTACCACGGCGACTGGGCGTTCGTGGACGACGACGGTTTCTGGTTCCTCCACGGCCGTAGCGACGACACCATCAACGTCGCGGGCAAGCGCGTCGGCCCCGCGGAGGTCGAGGCCGCCATCGTGGAGCACGCACTGGCGAGCGAGGCGGCGGCCATCGGCGTGCCCGACGAGCTCAAGGGCGCGGACGTCGTCGCCTTCGTCGTGCTGAAGCCCGACGTCGCGGAGAGCGAGGCGCTACGCCAGGCGCTCTCCGACCAGGTCGTCGCCCACCTGGGCAAGACGCTGCGCCCCAAGGCGATCCGCTTCGTGGATGCGCTGCCGAAGACGCGCTCCGCGAAGATCGTGCGGGGCGTCATCAAGCGCCGCTACCTGGGCGAGGACGTGGGCGACCTCGCCAGCGTGGAGAACCCTGCCGCCGTCGAGGCGATCGCCGCGAGTCGTTAGCCACGGGCGGACACACGCTCGTCCTGCGGACTCGCTGGACCGCCCCTACGGGGCAGACTCCTGGACGGCAGACGTCCGTCGGGACAAGGACGCCCTCGGGGCGCTCGAGGCTCCGTGTGTGCGGCCGCGAACGCGGCGCGGCGGCACGCGGCCGTGCGCTAGCCCTCGCGCGGGATGACGATCAGCTGGTGATCGATCGCCTCTTCGCGCAGCACGTCCTTGAGCTCATCCCAGTTGGTCGCCTCGGTGCCGAGGAAGTCCGTCGCGGCGTCGCCGCAGATGAGGATCTCCGGCGCCAGGAAGGCATTGGCCAGCTCGAGGGACTCACGGCCGACGATCTGGCGCGCGCGCGGGTCGCTCATGAACTCCTGGTAGTTGTCCGGACGACAGAGCGACACGAACCCCGGGAAGAGCAGGAAGTGACCCAGGCGCAGCGGGACGCGCACGCGCAGGATCTCACGGTTGCCCTTGATCTTGTCGCCGAGGTCCTGGGCGCTGATCGCCTCGGGGACCATCTCGCCCCACTCCTCGGCGTCGACATTCGTCAACTCGACCTCGAACGCGTCCGTCTCCGGCGCGTCGATGTTCATGAACCCGGTGCCGAGCAGCTGCTCGACGACGGCCTGGGTGGCGCCGCCGAGAGTGCGGGTGGTCGGAATGAGGATTTCGATGCTCACGGGCGCATCGTGCCATCGGATGCGCGAGGGCCCGACAAAGTGCGCGGGTGTCCGCGGCCCCGCTAGCGCTGGGCGTTCATGACCACCGCCATCTGCTGGGCCATGCGGAAGAGATTCAGGGCACCGTTGCGGGCGTTCGTCCGCTCCTCGAGCGTGACCTGGTCGTCGGCCAGGAGCTTGTCGAGGTAGGCCCCGTAGTTCGTGACCATGGCCGTCGCCATGGGCGGCAGCCCCGGCACCTTGGCGATCTCGGCCTCGATGGTCTTGATGAGGGCGCGCACGTCCTTCAGCTCGGCCACCGACGGGGGCACGCCATCGCGCCACGTCGGCCGCGTGGGGCTCGCCACGATGCGCATGGTCAGGTCCTGCGCCCAGCGAGCACGGGCACGCAGGTGCGCGCCCTGGATGCGGGCCGCGACGTCACCCGTCTGGTGGTAGTCCTCGCAGGCGCCGCTCGTCAGGAAGAGGAACGGGATCTTGGCCTCCTGGAACGCGACGTAGTCCGAGTAGCCCGGCTGGAAGTCGATGCCGACCTTGATGGTCTTGCCGCCCTTGGGCTCGCCCCCGGCCACGACCTGCTTGGCGAGGACTGCACTGCTCTCGCCCCCCATCACGAAGAGGCTGCCGGGCACCATGTCGCCGACGCTGCGGCCGAGCATGTCCATCGTGAGGAACGCGGCGCAGCCCGCCAAGGGCAGCGGCGGCTCCTGCACGTAGTGCCGGCTGCCGAGGAGGTTCGTCTCTTCCAGATCGAATGCCACGAACACCAGGCTGCGCGGGAACGCCTTGGGGTCGGCCTTGTGCTGCGCCCCCAGGCAGCGCGCGATCTCGAGCAGGGCTGCGACCCCCGACGCGTTGTCGTCCGCGCCGGCGAAGGTCATCGTCGTACGCGTGACCGTCTCGCCGTCCCGGATCTCGGTGACCTTCTGGCCGAGGTGGTCGTAGTGCGACGAGAGGATCACGTGCTCGCCGGCCGCGCCCTTGGGGCCCGGCAACCAGGCCACGACATTGCGCAGGGCCGGCTGCTTCAGCCCCGCCTTGTCGACGAACATCGAGTCGCGCCCCGGCAGCGGCTTCAGGCCGGCGGCCGCAAAGGCCTGGGCAATGTACGCGGCGCTGGCCTCGCGCTCGGGCCACGCCCCGCGCCCCTTGCGCTCCGGCGCGGCCAGCCAACGCACATGCGTCATGAGTCGCGCCACCTCCACGTCGACCGCGGCCTTCGCCGCCGTCGCCGGCGCATCCTCGGCGCGGGCCGAGGCGAGGAGCAGGATCAGGCAGGACACGACGACGAGGGCTTGGCGCATGCCCGGCATCCTACTCAGGAGCATGGCCCGGCGAGCGCGCCCGCGGCGCCCAGCGCAGCAGGGAGCCCCCGAGGGACGGAACCCGGGCACCCCAGGGCCGCGCGCGAGGGCTTGCGGGGCCAACTTCGCAGGCCCATGCGCAAACTTCGCCCAGCGCGCGAAGACCTCGTCAGCAGACCGAGCTAGATCGTATCGCGATCCAGATGACGCGCGATGATCATGCGCTGGATCTCGCTCGTGCCTTCGCCGATCTCGCACAGCTTGGCATCGCGCATGATGCGCTCGGCGGGGTACTCGCGCGTGTAGCCGACGCCGCCCATGACCTGGATCGCCTTGTGCGCCGCGCGCATGGAGACCTCGCTGGCATAGAGCTTCGCCTTGCTGGCGATGAGACCAAACGGCTGGCCGTGATCGTTGGCCCACGCGGCCTGGTACACGAGGCTGCGCGCTGCGGTGATCTCCATCGCCATGTCGGCGATCTGATGCTGCACGGGCTGCAGGTCGATCAGGCGCTTGCCGAACTGCTTGCGCTCCTTGACGTAGGGCAACGCCGCGTCGAGTGCACCCTGGGCAAGCCCCACGGCCATCGCACCGATGGAGATGCGGCCGGCCTCGAGCGTCTTCATGAACGCCTTGAAGCCACTGCCCTCCTCGCCGAGCTTGTTCTCGCGCGGGATGCGGCAGTCCTTGAAGACGAGCTCACGGGTGTCGGAGCCGCGCAGGCCGAGCTTGTCCTCGAGCGTGCCGTACTCGAAGCCGGGCGTGCCCTTCTCGACGACGAACGCGCTGATGTTCTTGGGATCACCGATCTGGCCGTCCCCGGTGCGCGCGGTGAGCACGACCGTCGAAGCATGACTGCCGTTCGTGCAGTAGATCTTCGTGCCGTTGATGACCCACTCGTCGCCATCCTCGCGAGCGGTGACCTGGGTCATCTTGGCGTCGGAGCCGGCACCCGGTTCGGTCAGGGCGAAGGCGCCGAGCATCTCGCCTGCGGCAAGTCGCGGAACCCAGCGCTGGCGCTGTTCCTCCGTGCCGAACTTGTAGATCGGGCCGGTGCCGAGCGAGGTGTGCGCGGCGCCCGTGATGCCGGTCGTGCCGCAGACGCGCGAGAGTTCCTCGACGACGATCGAGTACGCGCGGTAGTCCATCCCGGCGCCGCCGAACTCCTCCGACCACGGCACGCCCAGCAGGCCCAGTTCCGCCAGCTTGGGAATGGTCTCGTGGGGGAAGCGCTTCTGCTCGTCGAGTTCCTCGGCAAGCGGCGCGACCTCGGCGAGGGCGAAGTCACGGACCATCCCCCGCACCTCGAGG
>JARGNS010000160.1:3470-7851 GCA_029213105.1 Planctomycetota bacterium | reverse complement strand
CCCGACCTCCCGCGCCGCGCGCCTCGCCGCGCCGCTGCTCGAGGCCGAGGCCGGCCGCCAGGGCGGCCCCTACGCTCGCCCCGTGAGCGAGGCGGCGATCGAGCAGGTGGAGCGCGCGGCGCGGCTGCGCCGCGAGGCCCGCCGCATGCGCGCGCGAGGCTGCAGCGCGACCCAGCGTGCGCGCGACATGCCCGCGCCCACCGGCAACGGCGACGACATGAGCGGTACGGGCGTCGACCTGGGGCGACTCTTCTCGGGAATCAAGAAGCTGATCGAGTACGCGGGCGGTCGCTAGGGCGCAGGCGGATCCTCGCGACCGTGCCCAGGCGTGGCCCGGCCCCAGTACGAAGAGGGCCGGGGGTTGACCGGCGGGGCGTACGTCTTGTGGGGCAAGACCGCAGCGACCGATGGCGCCCCCCCGGGCCCAGCGGCCTTTGGTACGGCACGCACGAGGGGCGTGCCCCGATGTCCCGGAGACAAATCACGGGCCGGGGCCACGGTCCCGCCGGGGTGCGGCTACTCGAGGCCCATCTGCCGTGCGTGGAACAACATCACGTGCCCGCAGTGGCCGCAGCGGATGCGCGCCACGCGGGAGCCGCGCTTGAGGTCGGGGCCACCCGTCGTGCGGTTGATGCAGACAAGGGCGTAGAGATCCTTGCTCACCTGGAGCTCGGCGGAGCCGCAGAGGCCGCAGCCCTTGATGCCCTTCGACTCGATCCACGCGCGTACGGCCTGGGCATCCACCATCGTCTCGTCTCCCTCCACCCTGCGGCGCACCGCCCACGGGGGTGTGGGACGCCATCGTACAGGCGCGTGCGTCGCCCTTCATAAGTCCATGACACGGCCCTGCGGCCCACCACCGGCAGTGCTAGGTTCCCGCTGGAGACGGCACCCGGGCCGGCTCGAGGGGTACCCATGGCACGCATCCTCATTGCCGAGGACGATCCGCAGGCGAGCGAGGTCATCGCCCGCATCTGCGAGTTCAAGGGCCACGAAGTCGAGGAAGTCCGGGATGCCGTGCAGGCACTGGCCAGCTACGACACCTTCGCCCCGGACCTGATCATCACGGACCTGGCCATGCCGCTGGGCGGCGGGCAGCACCTGCTGCGCGAGCTGCGCGCGCGCCACGAAGCGTCCGCATGCCCCGTCATCGTGATCACGGGCTACGCCGGGCTGCTCGGCAGCGCGGAGCGCACGGCGCTCGAGCCCTGCACGATCCTCGAGAAGCCGCTGGAGCTCGAGCCGATGCTGCGCGCCCTCGAGGACGCGCTCACGCCGGCCTAGCCCTCCGCCTCGCCCTGGGCATTGCCATCGGCCTGGGCATCAAGCCTCTCCTGGGCCTCGGCGGGCACCGGACGCGGCTTGCCGACCTTGTCGATCGCCACCATCACGAACTCCGCGGCCGTGGAGCGTCGGCGGGTCCCCTCTTCCAGGCACTCGGCCCAGGTCTCGACCTTGATGCGCATCGACGTGCGCCCCACGCCGATGAGCGCGGCATGCACGCTGATGGCCTCGCCCTCCCAGATCGGCTCCTCGAAGTCGACGGACTGGATGTGGGCCGTGACGCACGGGCCGCGCGAGACGCGCGTGGAGACGATGCCGGCCGCCTCGTCCATCAAGCTGAGGGCCACGCCCCCGAACAGGCTGCCGTGCCGGTTGGTGAGCCCCGGCAAGACCAGACGCGTGATGTGGGCAGTGGTTTCCATGCGAGGCTCCCGAATCAGGTCGCGCGTTGGCCGAGCCAGAAGAAGGTGGCGAGCGCCGCAATCAGCACGACGCCAATGCTCAGTGCGATCAGCGTAGCGCGGCGGGCGCGATCGGCCTCCCACCACGTGCGCGGACGGATGCCCTGGATGAGGAAGGTCGCGGTCGCGGCCAGGTTCACGCCCAGGACGTTGACGCACAGCAGCAGCAGGGCCTGGCCGGCCGCGTGGTTGTCGCCGCGCGCGAGCATGATGCCGACGACGGCCGTCGGCGGCAGCAGGGCCACGGCGACCATCACCCCCACCAGGGCCGAGCCGACACCTGTGGTCATGGCCAGCGCGCCGGCACTCCCGGCGGCGAGCGCGAGCAGGATGTCCGAGGGGCCGACCACGGTACGGCCGAGGATCTCGTGGCCCGGCACCATGTCGGCGAAGAGCACCCCCACGAGAATGGACATGAGGAAGGCCAACAAGATGCCGCTCGTGCTGCTGGCCAGGCTCTTGCGCATCAACTTCGTGTCGCCCAGGGTCGTACCGAGGGCGAGCGCCACGTTGGGGCCCAGCAAGGGCGCGATCACCATCGCCCCGATGATGACGGCGGCGTTGTCCTTCAGCAGGCCGATGGAGACGACGATCGTGGAGAGCGCCACCGTGGCGTAGAAGACGACGGACGGCTTCGAGACGCTCCTCGCCTCGATCTCCAGCTCCTCCCGCGTCAGCCCGCCGCGCTTGGTGCCGAAGCGGCGAGCGCTCGGCTTGGACGGGGTCTCGTCCTCGGGCGGCTTGGGCAGGGCGGCCGTCACGGGCTGGATCATCAGATGGAAGCCCTTCACGTGGCCGTAGCGCCGCTGCACGTCGTCGACGAGCTCGCCCATGGCGCCGACCTCCAGCAGGAAGCGGGTACTGACGAGGCCGTGTTCCAGGTTCTGCGTCCAGGGCCCGCCGCGCACGTCGCCCTCGACGACCGCGGGCAGGCTCTCCGCCTCGCGCGCCGGCAAGACGACCTCGACCTGGCGCAGCGCCATGCCCTAGGGCTGCTCGCGCGCGAGCTCGCGGGCTGCCGCCGCACGATGCGCGGCGCGGGCCGCGCGCATGTCGGCGACGCCCTGGAACGCCCGCCGGGACTCCGCCGTGCGATCGAGGGTTCGCAGGGCGCGACCGAGAGCCAGCAGACCGAGATCGCGCTGGGTCGCGTAGGGATGCAGGTCGAGGTACGCGCGCAGCATGACCAGCCCCTCCTCGGCGCGGGCCTGCTCGCAGAGCGCGATCCCGAGGAAGAGGTGGCACTCATCGACCCAGCCCGAGCGACCACCATCCTGCGCCAGGCATTCGCGGAACCCCGCCTCGGCGCGGTCGAAGCGGCCGTCGCGGAACCAGCAGCGCGCACGCACGTAGCGCGCCGTCGGCGCGAAGGCCGACTTGGCGTGGTCCTTGAGGAACGCGCCGCACGCGGCGCGCGCCCGGGTGTAGTGCTTGGCGCGGTAGAGGCGGCGGGCACGCTTGATGTCGGCCAGGCCCTGCGCGGCCGCCCCGATGCGCGTGCGGGCATGCGCCCGCACCGCGCGCTCGAAGGCCGACCACGAGTCGCCGTGGATGCGACCGATCAGGGTCTTCAGGTCACGACCATCGACGAGCCCACGCACCAGGCGACGCAACGACGTGGGGCCGCCCCTGGCCTCCATGTGCTCGATGGCCAGCCAGGCATACGGATACATGCGCACCGAGCGCGTGTCGTCGCCCAGGCCGGTCATGAGGGCATCGACCTGCTCGCAGGCGAGCAAGGTCCGATGCAGATGGCGCTCCCCCTCGTCGGCCACGTGCACGGCGAGCCCCTCGCGCAGCCAATGCGGAAGCCGCTCGTAGCGCCGACGGCCCAGGCGCGCCCGCATGACGGCATGCACGAGTTCGTGGGTGACGACCGTCTGCAGGTCCGCGTCCCCGGAGACGAAGTACTCGGTGTAGAGATCGACGTGCTGGTACTCGTCCTTGCCCACCCGGTGGGTCCGGCAGCGCGCGCGGTCGTGGCCGAAGCGCTGCGGGTCGGCGTCCTGGACGTACACGTGGATGCGTGCGTCGGCACGGGGGCCGATCCCCAGGCGATCCTCGATCACGACCAGCGCACGGGCCACGGCCAGTTCCAGGGCCCCGAAGGTCTGCTCGAAGCGCGGATCGTGGCGATAGCGGCCCCGGTAGCGGCCCTCGTGGGTGCGCACGGCGGCCGCCGCCGCCGCGGTCGGCGAGGCCTCGGCGCCCTCGCTGCCCAGCAGGAGCAGCACGGCCCCCAGCAGCAGCCCGGCCCGGGCCCACCAGCCTGTACGGGCCTCCCGACCCGAGAATCCCACCACCAATCGCCCTCCCAGGCTGTCCCACCCCGCGGTGGCGACCGACCGAGGATATACAGAGGACCCCGCGGGCCGAAGGCCCACCGTTTCTGGAGCAGGACCATGTCCAAGCAACTCGCCCGCCTCGCCTGTGCCGTCGTCCTCGGGGGCATCGTCGCCCTCGTGCTCGCCGGTCTCCCCGGTACCCCCCGCGAGAGCAGTGCCGCCCCCGATCTGGGCGTCAGCATCGCCTACATCTACGTCACCGGCGAAGGCGCCACGGCCAAGGCCTGGTACGACGGCGTGCCGTCCCCGGGCGTGCCCGTGCAGAACGCCCTCGACACGTACGCCAAGAAG
>JARGNS010000160.1:1692-3460 GCA_029213105.1 Planctomycetota bacterium | reverse complement strand
CGCGTCGCGCGCGTCACGGACAACCTGCGCTCCACGGCCGACGACGTGGCCTTCACGATCCTGCTCGAGCGCGTCGTCAAGTAGGACCGCTCGGGCTCAGGCGGCGGTCCAGGACCGCCCCATGACCCCGATCACGCGGGCCGAGACGAGCAGGAGCCAGGCTCCGACCGCGCGTAGGCAGAGGGCGGACAGCACCTGGGCGACGGCGCCGTGGCCTGTCACGACCGGCTGCAGGAGGGCCCACCAACCCAGGCTCCCCACCAGGCAGTGCAGGGGACGCGTCGTGATCCAGCGCAGGGCGTTCCAGGGCAGGCGGATCGAGGCATCCCCGAGTCCAGCCCCCAGTGCGACGACGCTGGAGTACATCGAGCCGAGCACGAGCCAGGTCCACCCCAGCCCGGTCTGATCGAACGCCAACAGGACCAGCCCGGGCACGAGCAGCATGACGAGCCAGGCGATGGTGCGTAGGTACGGGAAGAGGTCATCCGCATCGAACTCGAGGGCCTTCACCCAGCCGACGGGTTCGTCGCGGCCGGCCGCACTGCTGCCGATGACGCGGAACATCGCACGCACGATGAACAGCATGGCGAAGAGCTGCAGGGCCCACCCCAGCCAGCGCACCTGATCGATCATGACCAGCAGGTCGAGCGCGAACAGCGTCCCGCCGACGAAAAGCAGGAAGCCGGGCCCCGGCTTGCGGAGCGGGAAGCCCAAGACCTCGCGCGGCCAGCCGGGCGGGGTGTCGAGCGCTTCGGTGGCGCCGACAGGGAGTTCTTCGCCCCGCCGCTCGGCCACCGTGCGCGCGTCGACGTCGGAGGCCTCGACGGGCTCGGGCGGATCGTCGTAGACGGGCGGCAGCGGCCGCGCCTTCTCCGGACGTTCCTCCTCCGGTTCAAGCTCGAAGGGGTCCTTGCCGTTGGTGTCGCTCACGCACCCACCCTAGCCGCACAGCGCCACGGCGGAAGGCGTGCGATTCCAGCACGCGGCCCCCGGCCCATGGTCAGGCGTTCAAGCGGTCAACGCTTCTTCGGGGAACTCGGTGAGCCGGACGGCGACCTTGTCGGAGACACCCGGCTCCTTCATGGTCACCCCGTAGAGCACGTCCGCCGTCTCCATCGTCGCCTTGGCGTGCGTGATGATGATGAACTGGCAGACGTCCGTGAACTCGCGCACGAGGTTCACGAGCCGACGCACGTTGGCTTCATCCAGCGCCGCATCGACCTCATCGAGGATCGTGAACGGGCTCGGCTTGGCCTTGAACACGGCGAAGAGCAGCGCCACCGCCGTGAGCGTGCGCTCGCCGCCGGAGAGCAGCGAGATCGTGCGCTGCTCCTTGCCGGGCGGGCGCGCGATGATCTCGATGCCGGACTCGAGCAGGTTGGACGCGTCCTCGAGCATGACGTCGGCACGGCCACCGCCGAAGAGGCGGCGGAACGTATCGCGGAAGTTGTCCCGGATCTCGGCGAACGTCTTGCTGAAGCGCTCGGTGGAGATCTCGTCGAGCTCCTTGATGGCCTTCTCGAGGTCCGTGGACGCGGTCAGGAGATCGCGCTCCTGCCCCTGCAGGAACGTGACGTGCTCCTCCACCTCGGCGAGTTCCTCGATGGCGTTGAGGTTCACGTTGCCGATGCCCTCGAGCTTGCGACGCAGCTCGGCGAGCTCGTTGTCGAGCCCGGCGAGGTCGATTTCCTCGGTCGGCTCGGACTCGCGCGCGACGCTGTCCAGGTCGAGGCCGTGATCCTGCTGCACCTGCTCGAGCAGGCCATCG
>JARGNS010000160.1:561-1682 GCA_029213105.1 Planctomycetota bacterium | reverse complement strand
ATGCGCGTGCGGAACTCCCCGTCGCGCACGCGCAGGGACTCGAGCTGCCCGCGCACGGCCTCGTGGGCCTGCTGCACCTGGCGGCGGCGCCCCTCGACCGTGCCGACGTCGTTCTCGAGCTTCTCGAGGGCCTCGCGTGCGGCCAGGAGGACCCCGCCGGCTTCCGTGCGGGCCGCGTCGCTCTTCTGCGCGGCGGCCTCGGCCTCGGTGACGTCGATCTCGGCGCGCTGGATGCGCTCCTGCAGCTCGACCGCCTCCTGCTCGTAGGCCGCGGCACGCTCCTCGAGGCTCTGGATCTCGGCCGTCGCGCGCCCCACGCGCTGACGCGCCGACTGGGCCCGCGAGGTGACCTCGGCCAGGGCGAGGCGTGCCTCCATGCGCCGCTCGGCGGCGGACTTGCGGGACGTCTCGACGGCCACGTAGCCGCGGCCGGCTTCCTCGGCGCTCTCCTCGAGCGTGGCCCGCTCGCCCTCCAGGCCGGCGACCCGCTCGGCCACGACCGTGGCCTGCCGCGCGGCTTCGGCGTGGAAGCCCTCGAGCTCGGCGATCTCGCTCGCCAGCGTCTCGACGCCCTGACGGACGTACGTGCGCTCCTTCTCGACACGCTCCAGGGCCTCGCGCCGACGGCTGTGGTTGGCGGCGTGCTGGGCGATCTCCTCGCGCAGGCGGTGGACTTCCTGGCGGCACTGCGCCAGCGCCGCTTCCGCGTCGGTGGCGTCCTGGCGGGCCTGGGCGACGGCGGCATCCAACTCGGCCACGTCGTGGACGAGCTGGCGGCGCTCGGCCGTGCGCTCGACCAGGCCGAGGGACGGCGCATCGCGGCCACCGAGGATGGCACCCGACGCCGTCACGCGATCGCCCGCGGGCGTCACGCTGTTCATGCCGCGCTCACGGTATTCCTGCACACCGGAGATGAGATCGGGCACGAGCACGGTCTGGGCCACGACCGAGCGCACGAGCTTCTCGACGCGCTCGTCGCACTCCATCGGGCCCAGCGGGGTACCGCCCTCCGCAGGCGCCGGCCGCGCCATGTCGAGGGCGAGCACGCGCGCGCGATCGCCCTGCCCCTGGCCTCGCAGCCCCTCGAGCCAGCGAATGGCATCGCGGTGCGTGCGGACCAC
>JARGNS010000160.1:0-551 GCA_029213105.1 Planctomycetota bacterium | reverse complement strand
TGTCCCAGCAGGCTGTCCAGCCGTGCGGCGTGCTGCGGGGCCGTCTTCACGAGGTCGGCCAGGGTGCCGACCACGCCATCGCGTGAGCCGTCGCTGTCGGGCTCGACGCCCTCCACCGCCTCCAGGATGCGACGCGCGCCGGCGTCGATGCCCTCCTGGGACGCCGCCAGGCCCTCGAGCACCTCGAGACGCGCCGCCTTCGTGGCTCGCTCCTCGCTCAACTCGCTGCGTCGCTGCAGCGTGGCCTCGACCGTGGCGCCAAGCTCGGTGCGGCGGGCTTCCGCGGCCTCGAAGGCCGTGGCGCGGGTCTTGCCCTCGGCCTCGAGGCTCGCCGCCAGGGCGTAGAGTTCCTTGGCCTCGGTGTCCACGCGGCCCTTGCGCTCGTCCATCTCGATGCGCTGCTCGGCGAGGCGCGCGAGGCGCTCCTCGGCCTGGCGCAGCTCGGTGCGGCGCTCGGCCTCCTCGTTGCGGGCATCCCCAATGCGCCCGAGGGCCGCCAGCGCCTCGCGCGTGGCTCCGGCGTGGGCCTCGCGGATGCGTGCGGGCTCGGG
>JARGNS010000159.1:4608-7857 GCA_029213105.1 Planctomycetota bacterium | reverse complement strand
GAGAGCGTCGACGCGACGGTCGAGGACATCTTCGAACTCCAGGACGAGCTCGCGCGACGCATCGTGACGTCGCTGCGCCTGAAGCTCACGGAGCGTGATGCCCGGGATCTCGGGGACGCCCGACCCGCGACGCCGGAAGCGTACGAGTACTACCTGCGCGCGAACCAGCTCAGCTACAACTCCGCCATGCTGGCCTCGGCACGCGATCTCTACGAGGCGTGCCTCGAGCGGGACCCCGAGTACGCCCCCGCCTGGGCACGCTTGGGGCGCACCCTGCGCGTGATGGCCAAGTACGCGCACGGCGACGTGGCGGCCGACTACCAGCGGGCCGAGGACGCGTTCCGGCGCGCCCTCGAGCTCGACCCCGAGCTCACGGTCGCACACAACCTCTTCACGCACTTCCAGATCGAGCAGTTGGTCGACGCGCCGGGCGCCATGGTGCGGCTGCTCGAGCAGGCCGCGCGGCATCCGGCCGATCCGGAGCTGTTCTCGGGCCTGGTCGTGGCATGCCGCTTCTGCGGACTGCTCGACGCATCCATCGCCGCCGACCGGCGCGCGCGGCGGCTCGATCCCGGCGTGCGTACCAGCGTCGCGTACTCCTACTGGATGCACGCGGACTACACCACGGCCATGCGCCACGACGACGAGGACATGCGCTACGTCACCCTCTACGCCTTGCCCCTGCTGGGCCGCGCGGAGGAGGCGCTGGCCCTGAGCCGGCAGCTCGAAGCAGATCGCAGCAGCCCGATCGAGCGTGCGTTCGCCACGAGCGCGCGCGCCGCCTTGGAGGGCGATCTGCCCGCGTGCCGTGACGCCGTGGCGCAGGTCGTCGACTCCCGCTTCGGCGATGCCGAAGGCCTCTTCCACCTCGCCCGTGAACTGGCGCATGCCGGCGATCCCGCCCGCGCACTGGCGATGCTGTCCGACATCGTCGATGGCGGCTTGCACTGCCCCGAGACCTACGAGGGCGATCCGTGGCTTGCGGGCGTGCGCGAACTCCCGGGCTTCGAGGCCGTGCTCGCCCGCGCACGCGCCGGGCGGGACGAGGCAAGGCAGCGCTTCCTCGGGGCCGGGGGCGACCGGCTCCTGCTGCTGGCGCGCTGATCGCCGTCCGGCCCGTGCGCTTCCGTGCGTGGGCGGGCTAGAGTGGGGGGCTCGGAGGCCGGTGATGCAGCAGCAACGATTCATACGGGGCGTGGTGATGGCCCTCGTGGCGTGCTGCCTCCTGCTGGCGTCCCCCGAGGGCCGGGCGGACGACGACCCCGACCAGCGCCGCCGGGAGAAGGCTGCCGAGGAGGCGGGCGTCTCGCGCGCCGAGGTCAGCAAGGCCATCGATCGTGGCGCACAGTACCTGCTCAAGAAGTACGAGGGCGGCTTCGACGCGACGGCGTGGAACTCGACGCTCGAGCTCGTCATGCTCACTCTGACCCATGCGGGCGTCGACGCGCAGAACGAGGTCTATGCGCGCGGCCTCAAGGCCCTCGAGACCTGCAAGCTGGAGTTCACGTACCGGGTGGCGGCCCTGGCCATGGTCCTGGCGCGCATCGATCGCTGGAAGTACCGCGCGCGGATCGCGCACTGCGCACAGTGGCTCGTCGACACCCAGCTCCAGGAGGGGGAGTGGGGCTATCCGCGCACGCTGAAGACACCCATGGAGGTGCCCAAGCCCGTGGCCGTGCCCGCGCCGGTCGACGGATCGCGCGAGCTCGTCAAGCCCGAGGATCGCTATGGCGCGCCCATGCTCAAGATCCGGAAGAAGCGCAGCAAGCACATCCACATCAAGAGTGTCGGCGACATCTCGAACACGCAGTTCGCGATCCTCGGACTCAAGGCGTGCCTGGACGCGCGCATCGAGATCCCGAAGAGCACCTGGAAGGCCGCGCTGGGCTACATCCGCAAGTACCAGAACAAGGACGGCGGCTGGGGCTACGCGTACGCGGGCCAGCGGGACAACACGAGCTACGGCTCGATGACCTGCGCCGGGGTCTGCAGCGTGGCGATCTGCCGCCACGGGCTCGGCAGCTCCAAGCCCGAGAAGCATGCTGCGATCCGCCGCGGCGTGGCCTGGCTGGGCAAGTACTTCAAGGTCGACGAGAACCACGGCATTGCCGAGAGCCGCGTGGCCGATCCGCTGCGCTGGCGTTTCTACTACCTCTACTCCATCGAGCGCGTCGGCCAGATCGTCGGGACCGACACGATGGGGGACAAGCCCTGGTACCCGCTGGGTGCCCGCTACCTGATCGACCAGCAGAAGGACGACGGCGGCTGGTGGACGGGGGTCGAAGGCGTGCAGTGGCGTCAGGCCGGCGACATCCAGACCGCCGACACCTGCTTCGCCGTGCTCTTCCTCACGCGCTCGACGCCGCGCCTTCGCACGCCCGTCGTGACGGGTGGCCACGACAAGAAGAAGTAGCCGGGAACTCTCCTCAGGACGCGTCGCGCGGGGCCGCGTGCTTCTGCAGGTCCTCGAGGTCCACGAACTCCAGCGTGGTCATGTGCGTGCTCTCGAGTACGACGGCCGGGGCGGCCCCGTCCTGCCACGCTTCCTGCCAGCGCCGGACGCAGAGGCACCACTGGTCGCCGGCCTGCAGCCCCGGGAAGTCGAAGGCCGGGTTGGGGGTACTCAGGTCGTTGCCGCGGGCACGCGAGTAGTCCAGGAAGGCATCGGTCACGATGACGCAGACGCAGTGCAGACCCACATCCCCCCGTCCGGTCTCGCAGAGACCGTTGCGGAACCAGCCCGTCATGGGCTCGGTGGAGCAGGGGACGAGCGGCTCGCCGAGTACGTTGCGTGCCATGGGGGACTCCGGGGTGGGCACGCAGCATAGCGAGGGGGGGAGCCTGTCCGCACCCGTGATCCGCGCCGGATCAGCCCGCGGGCGTCGTACCCTCCGAGGGCCATGACCTCTCCCTCTCCCGCCGGCCGTGCCCCGTCGATTCGCACGGGGGTCCTGCTCGTGAACCTCGGCACGCCCGACGCGCCCCAGGCGAAGGAGGTCCGACGCTACCTGCGCGAGTTCCTCAGTGATCCGCGCGTGATCGACATCCCGGCGCCGGCGCGCTTCGCCCTGGTGAACGGCATCATCGCGCCCTTCCGCGCGCCGAAGTCCGCCGCCGCCTACCGCGAGGTGTGGACCGAGCGCGGGTCGCCCCTGCTCTTCCACGGCCTCGATCTACGCGACGCGCTGCGGCCGCGCCTGCCGGAGGTGCCGGTCGAGCTCGCCATGCGTTACGGAAGCCCGTCCATCG
>JARGNS010000159.1:3817-4598 GCA_029213105.1 Planctomycetota bacterium | reverse complement strand
CGGGGCGGGGCTGGAGGCCTTGCGCGCGCAGGGCTGTGATCGCCTGCTCGTGGTGCCGCTCTACCCCCAGTACGCCTCCAGTTCGACAGGCTCTTCGTTGGAGAAGATCTACGCCGAGGCCGCGGCGCGTTGGAACACCCCCTACGTCGAGGCCCTGCCCGCGTTCTACGAGGACCCGCACTTCCTGGACGCCTTCGCGGCCGTGGGGCGTCCGGTGCTCGAGGACCTGCAGCCCGACCACGTGCTCTTCAGCTACCACGGCCTCCCCGAGCGCCACTGCACCAAGAGCGATGAGAGCGGCTCGCACTGCTTGCAGCGCGACGATTGCTGCGCCGAGATCGTGGCCGCCAACCGCAACTGCTACCGGGCCCAGTGCTTCGCCACGACGCGCGGCCTGCGTGCGCGGCTCGGTCTCGACGAGACGAACAGCTCGATCTCGTTCCAGTCGCGACTCGGGCGTACGCCCTGGATCAGGCCGTATACCGACGAGGTCATCCTCGAACTCGCAGGACGGGGTGTGAGGCGCGTGGCCGTACTTTGCCCGGCCTTCGTGGCGGACTGCCTGGAGACGCTCGAGGAAATCGGCATGCAGGCCGCCAAGGCCTTCCAGGAGGCGGGCGGCGAGTCCCTGCGCCTCGTGCCGTCCCTCAATGCCTCCCCGGCGTGGGTCGATGGGCTGGCCGCGATGGTCCGCCAGCGGCTCTAGTCGGCGCATCGGCGCGTGACCCGCATCACGCGGGTACGAAGTCCCACGCCGGAAGCGGTTCGTGAAACCCACGAC
>JARGNS010000159.1:0-3807 GCA_029213105.1 Planctomycetota bacterium | reverse complement strand
TCGAAAGCGCACGCACGTGCCACGGGAGGACACCATGCTCGGCAAGAACGATCTGCGCGACTCGCTCGTCCAGGAATACAAGATCATCAAGCAACTGGTGGGGAAGCTGCCTGCGGGCAGCGAGGACTACCGCCTCTCGCCAAACCAGCGCTCCACGATGGAGCTCCTGCGCTACGTGTGCCTGCTCGGCCCGGGCCTCTTGCACGCGGCGAACGACAACGGCTTCGCCTGGTTCGGCGAGAACAACCCGAAGCTCGAGGGGCTGACCCTGGCCGACGTGCCGGGCCATCTCGATGGTGCCGTCGCCGAGATGGAGTCGCTCTTCGAGGGCCTCTCCGACGAGGACTTCGCGTCGCGTCCGGTGAGCGTCGAAGGCATGGGGGAGTGGACGGTGCAGTCGTGGCTGCTGAACACCGCACACAAGTTCGTCCCGGCCTACAAGCTCATGCTCTTCCACCACGCCAAGGCGGCTGGCAACGGCGAGATCGGCACGTGGGACGCGTGGATGGACAACGGCGAGGTGCCGAAGCCCTCCTAGGCGTGAGCGCCCTACCTCGATCCGAGGTGGGGCTCCAGTGCAGGCTCGATGGACGCCCGTAGAAGCGTTACGAGCTCCGGGTCCATGAAGCCGTACTCGTCGGGGACATCCAGGCAATGCACGGCGGGCAGCTCGGTCTTGCGGCCGAAGCGCTGCTGGAGCCGCCTGCGCTGCTCCATCACGAGGACCACCTCGGCCCAGGCCAGGTCACGCACGCCGAGCGTACGCGGGCTGCGCTCGCTCAAGCCCGCCGCCCGCACCGCAAGGCGCGGATCCGCGCGATAGATGCGCGCAGCGGTCGGGCTGCGCCACTGGTTGCGGCTGCAGACGAACAGGACCCGGAGCGGCTCGCCCATGCCGGGCTAGCTCGAGGAGGCCTGCACCTGGATCGTCGGCTGGGCGTGCTCGCCGCTGCACAGGACGACGAGCAGGTTCGCGACGAGCTCCTGCTGGCGCGCGGGCTCGAGCGGCAGCCCCTCGTCATCGAGCTGGGTCACCGCGTCGCGCACGATCTGCACGGCGCCGTCCACGATGGTCTTGCGCGCATCGATCAGGGCCAAGGCCTGCTGGCGCATGAGCATCGCCTGCGCGATCTCCGGGGAGTACGTGAGGTCGTTGAAGCGCACCATCTGGATCGTGATGCCGGCCACGTCGACCGCTTCCTGCAGCTCGCGGATCAAGGCCTCGGTGATGACCTGGTTCTCCTTCTTGAGGCAGGGCTCGTCGACGTGCTCGCTCTCGTAGGGGAACTCGGAGCTGACGCGCTTGATGACGGCGCCGGCCTGGTCGGTCAGGAAGCGATGCGGGTCTTCGACGTCGAGGGCGGCCTTCTTGCTCTCGGTGATCTTGTAGACGACCACGGCGCTGATGTGGATGGGGTTGCCGTTGCGGTCGACGACCGTGGACGCGGGCACGTCGAGGGTCGCGTCCTGGGTCGAGACGCGCCGCAGGGCGCGGCCGACCGGGTGCATCCAGTTGATGCCCTCGCGTCGATGCGTCGTGATGTAGCGCCCGAAGCTGAGCACCACGACCTCCTCACGCGGATTCACGATGTAGAACCCGAACAGGAGGATGGGCGGGAACAGGATCGTGACAAGGATGATGAGGAACCAGCCCATGAGGCCTCCCGGTGCGTGCGTACGGCCCGATCGTAGCCCGCGGCGAGCGGGCAGGCCGCCGCTCCGCTACGACCGACGGATCGCGGGGTGGGCGGGCTCGAGGGGCGTGAAGGGCAGTCCGGCCTCGCGCCATCCCTCCGCGCCGTCCACGACATCCGTGGCGCGGGCGAAGCCCAACGACTGCAGCCGGGCGGCGGCCAGGCTCGAGGAGTACCCATGGGCGCAGAGCAGGATGACGTGGTCGTCGAAGTCGATGTCGCCCTCGCTGTGGTCTGCGGTCGGGCACAGGCGCCACTCGAGTACCGAGAGGGGATAGTGGCGCGCCGCGGGGATCGCGCCCTGCTCGTGGCGGTCGACCTCCGAGCGCGTGTCGATCAGGACCGCGCCCTCGGCCACCGCCGCATGGGCCTGCTCGGCGGTGAGGCGTTGCAGGCCCTGGCGGGCCTCGGCCAGCAACTCGTTGACGGTCTTGCGCGTACTCATCAAGGCGCAGGATGCCGCCTGATGAGGGCCTCGCAAGGGCTTCCTCGCTGCCGAATCGGCCGTGGCGATGCAGCGGACTCGCTGTTGCGGGGAAACCGATGGTCGGGCTGCCTTGCCGAGGTGCTGGCCGGGCGGGGCGCGCGCCCGGGTCCTAGGTCGTGGCCAGCTCGAGCAGGCCCCCGCCGACGTCGCGGAGCTTGCCCTGGGCCACGAGGAACGCCCAGATCTCCGGCGGGTACTGCTCCGGCGGGCGCACCCCGAGGATCGAGGAGTGCTCGCCCTTGCTCAGGGGGTTGCGGGAGCCCGAGGACTCATCGTCGAGGCGCATCAGCTTCAGGCGTTTGCGATAGGCCTTCAGCGCTCGCTTGAGCACGGCCTTGTCCCACTCCGGCAGACCGATGCTGCCCTGATCCCAGCCGGCGAAGACGGCGGCGACCTCGTCGGGATCCTGCTCGAGGACGGGCAGGGCCAGGTCGGCATTCTCCTCGGCGTCGGCCTCCTCCAGCGCACGCTCCATGCGCCGCCAGACCAGCGGGCGCGCGCTGTCGTCGGCCGTCTCCAACTCGGCGTAGAGGCGTCGAAGGCGAAGGCAGAGCAACCAGTTGTCGTTGGCGGGCATGCCGTCAGGGTACCGGATCCGGCCCCCGGCGCGGGATGGACCCGGTTCGATGGGCTCCCGGGCGATTCTCGCGCGCCCGACGCAGCGCCTGCCTGGGATCCAAGCCGCGACTGCGGCTAGAATCCGGCCCGTCCCGGAGGATCCACCATGCGCCTACGCAGCCTGCTTGCCCTGATCTTGGCCCTCGCACTCGCCACCCCGCTGGTCTTCGCCGAGGAGGTGCTCAAGCCGACCAAGGCCCAGAGCGCGATGCGCAAGGCGATGAAGAAGGTGCCCAGCAACCAGAAGGCTGCCGAGTCCAAGCGTCGCAGCATCGAGTACCTCGAGGCCTGGAAGGCGTCCGGCCGGACGCCCACGCCGACGGACACGTACGCCCTGGCTCAGTTCCGGCAGTCCGCTGGCGAGCCCGTGCAGGCGGCCCGTGAATTCCGCACGGTGCAGACCAACGAGGGCGTCAAGGAGAAGACCCAGGACTACGCCGCCGCGGCCGAGGCGGCCCTGCTGCTCGATCCGACGGTCCGGAGTGCGTTCGGCAAGGAGGAACTCGGCCGCTGCGCCGAGCGCCTTGGCAAGTACGCCGACGCGATGGCCTCCAACCCGGGCCGCGCCAAGAACCGCACGACGCTGATGAAGCTCCTCGCGCGGGTGCACGAGGCCGGCGGCAACGCGGAGGCAGCGCACGACCTGCGCATGCAGATCGTGAAGGGTGACCCGAAGTCCCTCAGCGCGCTCGCGGGGCCGATCATGCAGGCCATCCTCATGTCGTCCCACGCCAAGGGCGGCTACGACGCCCTGCGCACGAAGGCCGCGGGCGTGCTCAAGACCCTGCGCGATCAGCAGGCGGCGATCGTGGCCGAGAAGACGAAGAAGTTCGACAAGTCGATGGCCAAGCTCAAGGCGTCGAACCCCGACGCGCTCGACGCAGACGGCAAGCTGAAGAAGACCAGCTCGCGGGGCATGTCTCCCGACGAGAAGGCGGTCTACACGGACACCCGCTCGCTTGCGACCGCCCAGGGCGTGCTCGACAAGCTCGCGGAGCACGAGAAGCC
>JARGNS010000158.1 GCA_029213105.1 Planctomycetota bacterium | reverse complement strand
GGCCCGCTACTTCGTCTACCCGCCGTGGGCGGCATCCATCGCGACGTTCGCCATCGCCACGGCCTTGCCCTTCTTGAAGCCGAGGGCCTTCTCGAGGTCGGGCAGGCTGTCGCGCTTGTAGAGGTCGCCGATGAGCTTGCCGAACTTCTTGAGCTTCTTGCCGCGGTCGGCCTTCATGATGCCGACGACCAGGGCCGTGGCCTGGGCCGCCACCACGTCGACGTTCTTGGCTTCGCGCTCGGCGCCGCCGAAGCGCAGCTTCAGCAGCGGCACGCGCGGCAGGGCCTCGGCCTTCTTGAGGTCGAGCTCCATGAACTCGTCCCAGGGGACGAGCTTGTCCTGGTCGCGCAGGGCGCGCGCCACGGCCAGACGCCAGCAACTCGACGCGTCGATCTCGCCCTTGCCATCCTGATCCAGGCGGAAACCCTCGAACGCGCCGCGCAGGCCCTCGAGCAACCAGGTGCCGCGGCCCTGCACGCGGCCGCCGGCGTCCGGCGCGAAGTGGTTGCGCGCCATCACCTTGGCGGCATGGCCCAGCATGAGGTCGTCGTCGCCCAGCCAGCCGTTGTGGCGGTGGCGCCAGCAGACCATGAGGCGGTCGTTGCGCCGGTCGTGCCAGCCCGACGTGCCCAGGAAGCGATCCTGATCGCGCTCGTGGAGCAGCTCGGGGACGATCTTGTCGTACTTCTGCCACTCGCTGAAGACCATCAGGTTCGTGACCTGATCCAGGTTCTTCTTGGCCTTCGATCCGAGGTTCGCCACGAGCCACGACTCGGCGTGCGACAGCATGCCGAGCAACCGCAGCGACTCCTTGTAGTCGTGGTCGGTGAGCAGGCGCCAGCGACGCCAGCGTGCGCCGCGCGCCTCGGGCCACACGCAGCGCGCCCCGAGGTAGTCGTCGTCGAACTCGGGGTCGAAGGTGTAGGTGTAGAGCGGCCCCTGCAGGAGCTTCTCGACCTCGGTCTTGGGCTTGGCCCCGTAGACGCCGATCCACACGTAGCCGGCGGCCTTGATCGCCGCCATGAGCGGGCCCGCTTCACTCCCGTAGGAATGGGAGCGCACGTTGATCGGGTAGTAGGTCTCCGGGTCCATGCCGGAGGCCTCGAGGGTCTCGCCGAAGTGGAAGTAGTCGTCGCCGAGCTTGCGCAGGACGCCGTCGCGCTTCTTGAGCCAACCCTTCTTGGGCTTGCTGCCCTGCTGCAACTCGTCCGGGCTCCACTGGTCGAGCACGGTCGCGGCAGCCTCGTCGGCCGGATCCACCTGCAGGATGCGGTCGGCGCAGTACCAGGCCTGGCGGCGGTAGTCCTTCTTGAGGGCGTCCTTCATCAGGGTGTGCAGCGTCTGCAGCTCGAACTTCACTAGCGTCTTGTAGGCGGGCTCGTCCTCCCAGGGATCCCCCGCATGGGCGGGGGCCACGGGCAGGAGGGCGAGCAGGAGGACGAAGACGAGGAGGGGCCGCAGCATGGGCCCATCCTAGCTCATCCGCCGCTCGGGGTGATCGCCGGGTTGCGCGTGCGGCTCGTGGAGCGCTTCAAGAACAGGATCGCGAACGCCGTGTCGATCTGGACGTCGTCCTGTTGGTACCAGCCGCCGTCGGAGCGCTGGGCCTGCAGCAGGAAGTCGGCGCCGTCCTTGTACCAGTCGAACTTCCCCATGAACCGGGCGCGCGCCAGGATGCCGGCGCGCTCCATGCCGTAGAGGTAGTAGTAGTGCCAGCCGCCGCCGGGCTCGCCCGGGTTGCGGCTCACATCGAAGTTGTCCTGCATCCACGCCAGGGAGTCGCGGATCGACCGGCGCGAGGCCGCGCGCAGCTTCGGCGTGAACTTGCGCGAGCCCCAGAGCTCATCCTGGCAGATGGCCATGCCCGCCATGCCGGCCGTGGTCATCGCCCCGGTGACGGGCGACGCGGTGCCGGGGATGTAGCGGAAGCCCCGCGCCCGGGCGTTCTCGGTCCAGGCGACGCGGTACTTGCCGCGCACCTCGTTGACGAGCAGCTTGACCGAGCGGCCCTGACGCTCCTGGCTCTTCATGAGCCACTCCAGCGAGTCCATCCAGACCTTGCTGGGGATCTTGAAGCCGCAGCGGCTCGCGGCCCACAGTCCGAGCAGGGCGTACTGCGAGTTGCTGACGTCCACGCCCTTCTCGGGGTAGCGCCAATGGCCACCCTGCTGGTGCTCCAGCAGGAAGTCGACGGCCTTCTTCATCCAGGCGCGGTCGGCCTTGGACATGCCCGAGAGGCAGGGGTCCTTGATCTTGCGGTGGCCGTACTTGTCCACCTCGACCACCTGTTCCTCGTCCTTGGGGGAGTAGAGCGCGTGCAGTGCCATGAGCAGCACGCCGACGTCGTAGGTCTTGGTGAGGGGCTGGGTGCGCATCCACTTGAAGGCCTTGCGGATCTGGGGGTCGCGCACGGTGATGCCGCCCTTGAGGCAGGCGAGGGTCATGAGGGCCGTGTGGCCCAGGCGGTGCTCCAGCATGGCCTTCGTCGCCGGCCAGGCGCCGTCCACCGATTGCTGGGCCATGAGGAACTCGACGCCCTTGTCGACGGCCTTGTTGACCCGCTGGCGGAACGCCGCCGGGTAGGCGTCGTTCGCGACCTTCATCGGCTTGAGCTTCTTGCCCGCCCCCTTGGCCTCGGCGGACGGGGGCCTCGGGCCCATCGGCAGGAGGGCGGCGGCGGCGAGCAGGAACGTGGAGAGAGCGAGGAGACGCATGGCTTCGAGGAAGGTAGCACGGCGCCGCGGCGTAGAATCCTGGGACGCATGGACGACTTCACGACCCCTCGCCGCGCCATCTTCCTCGACCGCGACGGCACGCTGATCCACGATCCCGGCTACCTCTCCGATCCGGAGGGCGTGGCACTGCTCGAGGGCGTGGCCGAGGGGCTGCGGGCCCTGGCGGCGGCCGGGTTCGTGCTGGTCGTCGTCACCAACCAGAGCGGCATCGCCCGTGGTCGCTACACGGTCGCGCAGTACGAGGCCGTCGCCGGGCGCGTCGTCGCCGAGCTGGACGCGGTCGGTGTGAGCCTGCTCGACACCTACTACTGCCCGTACCACCCCGAGGGCACCACGCCCCCGTTCAACGTGGATCATCCCGACCGCAAGCCGGCCGATGGCATGTGGCAGCGTGCGGCCGCGGAACACGGCCTCGACCTGGCCACTTCGTGGTCGATCGGGGATGGCGAGCGGGACGTCGTCGCCGGCAAGCGCGCCGGGACTCGCGGCATCCTGCTGGCCGGGGGGCGTGACAAGTGGAGCCTGCCGGTGCAGGGGCCCTACGACGCCGACTTCGTCGCGCGGGACTTCCGCGAGGCCGTGCTGTTCATCCTGCGGGCCGAGGGCCTGCCCCTGCCCGAAGCGCCCGGCGCGGCGTATCCGTGCGAGCGCTCCGCAGATGAGGCCAGTGCATGAGCGTGTGCGACGACGCGGCCCTGCAGGAGGCCCTGACCGCCGCGCGTGCGGCCGGCCAGCGCATCGTCTTCACCAACGGCGCGTTCGACCTGCTGCATGTCGGTCACGTCTCGGTGCTCGAATCCGCCGCCGCGCTGGGGGACCTGCTCGTCGTGGGAGTGAACGACGATGCCTCCGTGCGGCGCCTGCGCGGACGTGGCCGCCCGGTCGTGCCCGCCGAAGAGCGCGCGGCGCTGCTCGCCGCGCTGGGCTGCGTGGATCATGTGGTCGTGTTCGGGGACGACACGGTCGACGCCCTGCTCGAGCGCGTCCGCCCGGACGTCCACGCCAAGGGCAGCGACTACCGCGAGGGCACGCTGCCCGAGCGCGAGACGAACGAGCGGCTCGGCATCGAGATGGCCTTCGTCGGGCGCCCCAAGACCCACTCCGCGACGGGACTGCTGGCGCGCGCCGCGGCGGCGGCGGGCGCCGCCGGCGGCCTGGACCGGGTCCGCTCGTTCGATGCCCACGGCGCCAAGGGCCTCGTGCTCGAGCGTGCCCAGCCGCTGCTGCGCGAGCACGGCTGGTTCGACCTCGAGCGCCTGACGAGCACCGACGAGGGCGAGATGGTCGAGGGCACCGCGCGCCGCTGGGTGCGCCGGATCACCGTCGCGGGCACCTCGCTCTACGTGAAGGTCTGCGTGCCGGCCGTCCGCAAGCGCGATCCGCGCGTCGAGTTCGAGCACCATGTGGCCTTGCGGGCCGCGGGCTTCCGCGCGCCGGAGCCCTGGTACGCCGGTGTGGGATCCGCCGGGGAGGCCCAGGCCAGCGCGTTGATCACGCGGGAGGCGCCCGGCGTACGGCTCGATCACTGGCTGCGCGACCACCTGCCGCAGATGAGCATCCGCGCGCGCCTCGACGCGGCCGCCGGGATCGGTCAGGCCGTGCGGGCGCTGCACTCCGCACGGTTCCTCTTCCGCGACCTCCAGGCATGGCACCTGCTCGTGGATGGCTCGCCCGCCGGCGGGGCGGGCGCCATCACGTTCATCGACCTCATGCGCCTCGAGCGTGCGGCCCGACGGGTATCGCCGGCGGCCGCCGCCCCGGGCCTCGCCGCCCTGGCGTTGTCCCTGCGCCCGTACACCGAGCCGCGCTTTCGCCTCGCCATCGTGCGTGCCTACCTCGGCGGCACGTTGCTCGGAGGCAAGCCGTTCCTCGAGGCCATCGCCAAGCGCATCGAGAAGATCAAGCACCGTGGCACGTTCCGCCACCTGGGAGAATGACGCATGACAGCCCTGCTTGCACCGCAGGAGTACCGCGAGCGCCTGGCCGAATCCGGCCTGCGCACGCTGCAAGACGTCGTCGATCAGGCCACCTGCATCCGCGACCTGCGCGATCGCTCGAACCTCGAGCTCGAGGCGGGGGCGTTGCGCATCTTCGTCAAGCGCGAGAAGCGTCGTCGCAGCTCGCGCGAGGCCGAGGGCATCGCCCGCGCCCAGCAGGCGCGTGTGCCGACGGCGGAGGTCGTCTTCCGCGGTGTCGATCCCGAGCTGGGCGCGTTCGTGGGCACCCTCGATCTCGCGCCCGCCCGGCCCCTGGACGATCTGCTGCGCGAGGCCGTGCTGTCGCCGCGCGAGGTGCGGCGCGTCTTCGCCGCCCTGGCCGATGCCGTGGCGAGCCTGCATGACGCACGGCTGAACCACCGTGATCTGTACCTCTGTCACGTGTTCGCCCGCATGGACGACGACGGAGCCCAGGTGGCCCTGATCGACTTCGAGCGGCTTCGCAAGCACCGCCGGCTGCTCGGGCCGCGCGTCGTGAAGGACCTGGCCGCGATGTTCTCGTCGATCCCGGAGGGGACCACGTCGAAGCACCACATGGCGCGCTTCCTGCTGCGCTACATGCGCCGCCGGGGCATCCCCCGGCGCGGCGTCTACCCGGGCCTCGCGCGCCGGGTGCGACGCACGATGGCGCGCATCCAGCGGCACGTGCCGCAGACGCCCGTCGGTCAAGCCGCGCGGCCCACGGACTCCGCGTGAAACTCGGCGTCCTGCTCGATCGCCACGACGGCACGCCGGGCGGCGCCGAAGCGCACACGCTCGCGCTCGTGCGTCGCTGCGTTGCGGCAGGCGACGCCGCGGCCATCGCGACCCTCTCGGGGCAGGCCCCCGAGGGCGTCGAGACGATCCACGTGCCCGCGCCGCGCGCCCGTCCCGAGCGCGACGAGGCCTTTGCCCGCGACGGCGCACGGGCCCTGCGCGACGCCGGCTGCGACGTCGTGTTCGCCATCCGCCATGCGCTGGATTGCGACGTGTACCTGCCGCATGGCGGCCTCGTGGATCTCGCGCGTGAGCGCAAGGATCTCGCGGCGGGCGGAGCCGGCCTGCTCACGCGCCTGGGGCGCGTGTTCGGTCGCAAGCACGCGTTCTTCCAGCAGGCCGAAGCGGCCCTGCTCGCCGGGCGCGAGGGCCCGCTGGTCATCGCGGTCTCGGAGTGGATCGCCGGGACGATCCGCGCGCAGTATCCCGCCTGCGCCTCGCGGCTGAAGGTCGTCGTGAACGGCGTCGACGTGGAGCGCTTCGACCCGGCA
The DNA here is from genome assembly GCA_029213105.1 of Planctomycetota bacterium. Lineage (GTDB taxonomy): Bacteria > Planctomycetota > PLA2 > PLA2 > JAEUHO01 > JAHEIK01. The sequence goes on along the minus strand of JARGNS010000158.1, from coordinate 1,896 downwards.
GCCCACGCCGAGGCCGGGGCGGCCCTGCGTGCGTCCTGGGGGCTCGAAGCACCCCTGGTCGGTCTGCTCTCGGCGCACCACCCCGTGCTCAAGGGCGCCGAGACCGCCATCCGGGCCCTGGCCGAGCCGGTCACGCGCGCGCTGCCGCGTCCCGTCGCCCTCGTGGTGGCGGGCGGGTCGTTGCCGTCGTCCCTGCGGGCGCTGGCCCGTCGCCTGGGGGTGGCGGGGCAGGTGCGCGAGGTAGGCCTCTTCGACGACCCGCGGCCGCTCTACGCCGCGGCCGACCTGCTCCTGCATCCCACCTGGTACGACCCCTGCTCGCTGGTCTGCCTCGAGGCCCTGGCGATGGGCCTGCCCGTGATCACGACGCCCGAGGGCGGCGTGCGCGAGGTCATGGGGCAGCGCGGAGGCATCGTCGTCGAGGAGGCGGGCAATCCCGAGGCCGTGGCCATGGCCCTGCGCGTGCTGGCCGATGACGAGATGCGCACCTTCTCCTCGGACGACGCCCGCTACCTGGCGCAGCGCAACCGCGAGGCCACGCGCCTGGATCAGGTGCTGGACCTCTGCCGTCTGCGCGCCGCCGCCATCCCCCCGCAGGGGTAGAGTCTGGGCGTGATCGCCACCCGTCTCCTCGCCGTGCTGACCTCCGACCCCGAGGGGCCGGTCGTACGCCATCGTTGGCGGGCCTACGAGCAGCATCTCGCCGGAGCCGGCATCGCGCTCGAGATCGTGCCGTGGTCGAAGGGCCTGGCGGCGCGCCGTGCGTCGCTGCAGCGCGCGAGCCAGGCCGACGGCGTCGTCCTCTCTTCGCGCCTCGTGAACCGGCACGACCTGTCGCGTCTGCGCCGGCGCGCGCGGCGGCTGGCGTTCGACTTCGACGATGCCCTGCCGTTTCGCGACAGCCGCCGGGGGGCCACGCCGTCGCGCACCCGGCGTCGTCGCTTCCGGGCCATCGTCGGCGCCGCCGACCGCGTGTTTGCCGGCAACGCCTATCTCGCCGCACTCGCGCGCGAGGACGGCGCCGATCCGGTCGTGCTGCCCACGACGGTGGACGTGCCCGCCGGCCCGCCGGCGGGGGAGCCCGGCGGGGACCTTGCGATCATCGGCTGGATCGGCTCGCAGGCCACGCTGCCCTACCTCGAGGCCCGCGCGCTCGTGCTCTCGGCCCTGGTGGCGGCCGGACGACGCTTCCGCTTGCGCGTGATCGCCGACCGGGAGCCCGTGTTCCCGCCGGGCATCCCCGTCGAGACCGTGCCGTGGCAGCTCGACACGTGGGCGCGTGATCTGGGTGCCACGAACTTCGGACTCGCGCCCTTGCCCGACGACGCCTGGACGCGCGGCAAGTGCGGGCTCAAGGTGCTGCAGATGCTGGCGCTCGGACGCCCCGTCGTGGCGAGCGCGGTAGGGGTGCAGGTCGATCAGGTCGTGCACGGCGAGACGGGCTTCGTCGCCGCCGATCGCGAGTCGTTCCTCGAGGGCATCGTCGAGCTGATGGGGGACCCCGAGCGTCGGCGCGCGATGGGGGCGGCCGGGCGCGAGGACGTGCGGGCGCATTGGTCCGTCGAGGCATGGGGGCCGCGCGTGGTCGAGGCCGTCGAGGGGCTGCTCGCATGAGCGCCACCCTCGCCGCCCCGCGGCACCTGCTCGTGCGCCTGCCCAACCCCCTCGGGGATGCCGTCATGGCCGTGCCGGCGTTGCGGGCGCTGCGGCACGCCCTGCCCGATACCCGCATCACGTGGTCCGGCGGGCCCGCGGCCCAGTCCGTCCTGGAGGGGCTGCCGTACCGCGACGGCGTCATGCCGACCGGCGAGCGCGACGGCCGGGGCCGGCGTGCGCCCATGAAGGCCGGTCGCACGCTGGCCCGGCTCGGTGCGGACGCCGCCCTGCTGCTGCCCA
>JARGNS010000157.1:6853-7924 GCA_029213105.1 Planctomycetota bacterium | reverse complement strand
CGGACGGCTCATGCGTCACCTCCCGCCGCAGGCGCGGCCGCGTCCTCGCCGGGGGGCGGCGGGATCTGCTTCTCGAGCCAGGTCACGTCGGGGCGGCAGACGTCCTTCCAGTAGCAGTCGGCGCAGACGCCCTTCTCGACGGGGGCGCGCGCGTGGTCGCCGGCGCGGGCACGACGCACGACCTCGGCGGCCGTGGCCTCGGCCGTATCGATGCGTGCCCGGAACGCGGGGGTGGGCTCGGTGCTCAGCGGGCGCGTCTCGCGGCGCCCCTCGAACAGCGCGGTCGCGCGCTCATCGTGGATCACGCGGCGGCTGCGCGTCAGGCCGGCCACCCACTCGAACCCGACCACGCTCACGCCGAGAAGCTCCTCCATGGCGCGCGCATACAGCGGCAGCTGCAGGTCGTGGCCGTCACGGGCGCGCTTGAAGTAGCTGTCCGAGGAACTCTCGCTGCGCTTGTAGTCGAGGATGGACGCCAGGCCGCCCTCCTCGGCCGTGCGATCGAGGCGGTCTACCTCACCGCCGAGGCGGAAGCGGCAGTCCTCCGGGCCGATCTCGACGGCCTTGTCATCGCGGAAGTTGAACTCGAGTCCCTGCGACCACGGCTTGAGTTCCCCGGCGGTGTCGCGCTCGCGCTCGCGCAGCAGGACGACGGAGCGCTCGAGTTCCTCGCGCAGCAGCGACGCCTCGATGCCCTGGGCACCGACCTTGGCCACGCCTGCGGCGGCGAGCTTCTCCGGCGACCAGTCGCGATGCTTCAGCGCCAGCTCGAAGGCGTGATGCAGCGCCGTGCCCCGATCGCGGGTGTCGAACACGGGCCCGTCGAGGCGGAAGTCGTCCTGGGGCACGCGCGCCACCTTCGCGAGGAAGAAGCGGTGCGGACACAGCACGCCGTGGTTCAGGCTCGACACCGAGGTGCTCTCGACCGACGCGGCGAAGAGGCTGCGCGCCAGGGCCAGCTCGTCGGCCGTGTAGCCGAGGGGGTCGGAGGCGCGTCGGCGCGCGCGCGCCAGCCGACCGGGCGCGGGCGTCTGCAGCGTGGTCTGCAGGGCCGGAGCCAGCCGGCGCGGG
>JARGNS010000157.1:0-6843 GCA_029213105.1 Planctomycetota bacterium | reverse complement strand
GGTGACGGCGTCCGCGTCGGTGCTGTCGACGGCGAACCACGGCCCGAGGCGGCCCGCGGCCAGCAGGCGCAGGTCCTGGGTCGTGAAGCACTCCTGGGGCGGACGCACGACGCGACCCGGCGTGCGCGCCAGGGCAAGCACCGTCGGGGTGACGACGTTCTCGAGCTCGCGCAGGTAGGCCGAGCGCTCCTTGGGATCGCCCTTGTCGTCGTAGGCACGCCGCGTCAGGAGCAGCCGCCCCGTGGCACGCGTCACGGCGCCGTAGAACAGGCGCCGCTCGCGGGCCTCGCGATCGACGGCCAGCGGCAGCCGCAGGGCGGCGTCCTTCGCACGCAGGGCACGCCGATCGGCGTCACGCAGCAGGACGTCCTCGCGCGGTCGCAGGGGGAAGGCCCCCTCCTCGAGTCCGCCGACGACGATGAGACGCAACTCCCAGAAGCGGGCCTCCTCGACGTCCATGAGGGTGACGGCATCGAGACGCCGGTCGACCGGGCGGAAGGATGTGTGCTCGATGGCCTCACGGAGTTGCTTCACGGCTTCGCCGGCATCGGCGGCGCCGCCCACCTGGACGCGCTCGGCCGCACCGCGCAGGGCATGCAGGATCGCCTCCACGCGGGCGAGGGCCGCGATGGCGCGGGCGAGGCGTTCATCGTGGACGCGGTCGTGCGGACGGCCCGCGGCGTCGAAGCCCGAGGGCTCCGGCAGGGGCACGACCGCCCGCACGGCCTCGGCGAGGACGCGGTAGCGGGCGTCGGGATCGGCGGCCTGGCGCAGCTGTGCCGCATGGACGTCCAGCTCCGTGAGGGCTGCGCGCAGCGGCGACGGCGCGGCGGCGAGGAAGGCCGCGAAGTCGGGCGGGAACCCGCGCTCGCGGAAGCCCATGTCCCAGGCGTCGACGGCCTCGACGGAGGCCGCGTCGGCCCCCACCAGGGTGCGCCAGCGCAGCCAGGCCAACAGACTGCCGGCGTCGAAGTCGCCGGCCTCGGTGGCCCCTTCGAGAACGCCGAGCGGACCCCGCAAGGCGCGCACGACGGGCTCACTCGCCAGGGCCTCCCCGGCCCCCACCACGCGCAGGGGCACGCCCAGGCGCGCGAAGGCACTCTCCAGGCGCGCGGCATGCGCCGGCAGGGAACGAACGACGACGCCGATGTCGCGCCACCCCCGCACGCCGCCATCGGCGGCGAAGCCCTCCGGGCCCCGCATGGCGCGCACGGCGCGCGCGATGCTCTCGGCCTCGTCCTCCGCGTCGCCGGCGACGATCGAGCCGACGGCCTCGCCCCCCTCGAGGGGCTTGCCGGGGGCACCGAAGAGCGTCGCCGCGATGTGCGCGAGCGGCCCCGCCTCGGCACGCGGAAAGCCGTCCAGCGTGGACTCGACGTAGCCGGCCGCCAGGAGCCGCCGGCGCGTGCCCCGCGACGTGGCGAAGAGCTGCGGCCGTGCGGCGTCCCACGGCAGGGTGACGAGCACCTCGCCGCCTGCCGCGGTGACGGCCCGCGCCAGCGCCTCGAGGATGCGTTCCTCGACCTGCGAGAAGTCATCGAAGCCGTCCACGACGAGCAGGCGCGGGGGACACACCGGCGGGTGATCCTCGAGGCTGTGGGCGAGTCGCCGCAGGGCGTCTTCGTGATCTTCCAGGCCCGCCTTCTCGAGGAGGTCCTCGTAGGCCTGGAACACGGCGAGGAAGCCGTCGAGCTTGCGCTGCGACGGCGTCGAGACCTCGCCCTGGGCGGCGGCGAGATGCTCCCGCGCCTCGCCCCCCTCGAGCCCGGTCTGCTTGAGTTCCTTGACGAGGCGCAGCAGGTGGGTGCGGAAGCCCGGGCGATCCCGGATGCCCTCGAAGAGCGGCACGGCGCAGGCCCGCAGGGCGGCCTCCATGAGGCGATCGCGTTCCTCCGGGCTCGGCAGCCCGCGGACCCGGAAGGCCTCCAGGAAGCGCTCCCCCGCCGCGGTGAACGTCGTGAAGGGCCGGTCGAAGATGCCACGCACGTCCCAGCGGGAGAGCGCGCGGCGCTTCATGTGATTGACCTGGGCGTAGGTCGGGAGGATCAGGAGGGCGTCATCGGGCTGCGTCGCCCCGCGCCCGCGCTCGCCCGGCTGCGTGGCGGCAGCACGGATCCGCTCCAGGGCCGTATGGGTCTTGCCCGCGCCCGCAGGGCCCGTCAGCAGCGTTCGCGTGGCAGCCAGTGGCGTCATGTGGATCCAAGCACTCCCATCAAAAGGCAGACCACCGTACAGGCACCGTACGACAGGCCATGCGCGCCTTGCCGCCTCCCAGGGGCAGCGGTAGGCTCCGGGCCCGCGTCGGCACCCGTGCCGCGCCTCGGGAGGCCCCCATGCCCGCGCAGCGCAATCCCCACGTCACCGTCACCGGCATCGGCGCGCACCTGCCCGAGCGCGTCGTCGACAACGACGAGCTCTCGAGCCTCGTCTCGGGCTTCGACAGCTCGAAGAGCGGTGACTTCGGCACATGGGTCGACCAGGTCACCCACGTCCACGAGCGCCGCTTCTCGACGCCCGAGGAGCGCACGGTCGACCTCTCGCTCAAGGCGGCGCGCAAGGCGCTCAAGACCGCCGGGCTCGAGCCGCAGGACCTCGACCTGATCATCTACGCGACGTTCACCGAGAGTCAGGCGATCCCCGGCGACCACTGCATGTTCGCCGACCAGCTCGGCGCCGAGCGCGTCCCGGTCTTCCAGCTCAAGGCCGCCTGCGCCGGCAGCATCTACGGCATGGCCAACGCGTGGTCCCACCTGGCCGCGGGGCTCTACGACAACATCCTCGTGATCGGCACCGAGACGGCCAGCAAGGCCCTCAACTTCCACGACCCGATCACCTCGATCATCTTCGGCGACGGCGCGGGCGCGGTCGTCATGTCCCGCAGCGCGGAGCCGCTCGAGAACGGCGGCATGTACCCGCCCTTCCTCGACTTCAAGTACAGCCCGCGCAACATCCACCTGGCCAACAGCAACATCCCGATCGACGTCGCACGGTTCCCCGACCGCGAGATCGAGCCGGGCGTGCAGCTGGTGGAGCAGGCCCTCGTCGAGATGGAGAGCGGGCCGAACGTGCTGCGCAGCGCCGTCCTCAACATGACGGAGTGCCTCACGCGCTGCCTGGGCTACGACCCCAAGTCGATCCGCCGCGGCGAAGAGGGCATCCTGAAGCTCCTCGAGAACGCGCGCGTGGTCCCCCACCAGGCCAACGGACGCATCCTCGACGGTCTGGCGGATCGCCTCAAGCTGCCGCGCGATCGCCTCGTGCGCACCATCTACCGCACGGGCAACATCAGCGCGGCCAGCAACCTCATCGCGCTCGACTTCGGCCTGCGCCACGGCAACATGGGCCGCGTCCTGGACGAGGACGGCCGCGTGACCCAGATCGTCACGCAGCCGGAGCACCGCATCCAGGAGGGCGAGCTGGTCCTCCTGCCGTCCATCGGCGGCGGCTACCTGATGGGCTGCATCGGGTTCGTGGCCGAGCCGGCGCTGCTCGAGCGCATCCGCGCCGAGGAGACGCAGGAAGCCGCGTCCGTCTGAGCGACGGGTGCCACGGCGAGCGGGTCTCCCCGCCGCCAGGCGGGTCGAGCCACGCGAGGACTACTTGTCCTGCTCGTCGCCCTTCGGGTCCGCCGCCTTCGGTGCCGGCTTGCGGTCGCGCCGCGGCACGTAGTTCTTGATGAAGTCCGCGATGAGGGGGTAGTCCTCCTCGAGATCGCGGCCCCAGCTCTCGACGCGGTCGTAGGACTGCTCGCCGTTCTCGCCGAGGTACTCGCGCCGGAACAACCCCTCGGCCGCCGCGCTGCGGATCGAGCCGTGGTAGCAGTGCGCCATGACCGGGAGGTTCTTCGGATCGTCCATGACCTCGAGCATCAAGGCGATCTGCTCGGGCGACGGCGGCGTGCCGGCCTTGAGCGGGATGTCGACCACGCGGGCGCCGTTCTCCTTGGCCACGCGCAGTTCGGTCTCGTACCAGTTCCCGTGCTCGCGCTCGTTCACATCGCGCAGGTTGAAGATCGTCTTGAGCTTGTAGCGCTGGATCGCGTCCGCCAGCTCGTTCTCGCCCAGCTGGCTGCTGCGGTAGAACTTCGCCTCTTCGACCGTGCGCCAGTGCCACCAGGGGTAGTACTGGTCGAAGTAGTAGAAGATCCCGATGCCGGCGGCCAACAGCACGCCGAGACCGAGAATCCACCGGATCTTGCGCTGGGTGGCCGCGCTCGGCGCGGCGACGGGGGTGTCATTGCTCATGCCGGGATTCTCGCCTGCGGTGAGGGGGGGCCGAAAGGAAAGCGGCCGACACCTTGAGGGGTGTCGGCCGTGCGCGTCGGGAAGGGAGGGCGGGATCAGCGCGAGAGCGTCTGGCGCGCCCCCTTGCGGATCAGGACGATGTGGACGGGCGCCTTGTCGCGGCCGGCCTTGCGCAGGAGGTCGGCGGCTTCGCTGACCCCCACGCCCTGGCCACCGACCTCCACCAGGATGTCGTTGCGCTGGAGGCCCAGCGCCTCGGCCTGGCTGCCCGGCAGGACGTTGTCGACCAGGGCGCCACGGCCCTTCTCGAGGCCAAGATGGCTCGCCAGCGCGTCGCTGACGTCGGTCAGGGTCAGGCCGAAGATGGCCTTGCCGCGCGCGCGCGGCGTCACGGGCGGCTGGAAGGGGTTGAGGCGACTCGGACCGCGGCCGGGCCAGAACACCTGCGGGGGCATCACGCGGATGGAGAAGCCACCGATCTTGTCCTTGAGCTCCGGATGCTTCGCCTTCAGCTCCTCGATGCTCTTGCCCTTGTACTCCTTGACGACCTCCTTGCCGTCCTCGCCCTTCTCACGCAGCGTCACGGTCACGCCGTCGGCATCCTGACGGATCTCCACGCCGGAGCTCGTGGCCATGCCGAAGCCGCCGCGGGGGAACGGCGCCGTGCGCAGGCCGCCGAGCTGCTTGCGGAAGTCCTCGAGCCCGGGCCAGTTGGCCTCGGCCTCGCGGCGCTTGAGCTCCGCCATGCCGGCGTGGTTGCCCAGCTCCGGGTTGTTGGCAAGGATGTCCTCGAGGCTGTGCCCGCGGAACACGTCCTCCACCTTGGCGCCGTCGTCCTTCTCGCGCATGACACGCAGGGTGACGCGGCCCAGGAGCGAGCGCTCGAGCACGAGCCCCGGCGCAGTCAGGCGCTGGGTGCCCATCAGGCCGCCGAAGTCGGCGCCGCCGGCCTTCCACTTCTTCAGCATCTCCTCGACCTGCTTCATCGCGTCGCCGAACTCCTTGCCGCGGATGGCACCGCCGAAGGGGTTGTCGGGACGCGCGTCGCCGGCACGCGGGGCTTCCTGGCCGGGCGTACCCGGCAGGCGCGGGGCCTCCTCGCCACCGAGGGGGCGCTCCTGATCGGCGCCCTTGATGCGGCGCAGGATCTGCTCCGCCCGCCAGCGCACCTCGGGGCGGGTCTCGGACTTCAGGGCCTTCTCGAGCGCCGGACGGGCCTTGGCGCCCAGGGCGGCCAAGCGCTTGCTGGCCTGCTCCCGGGTGCGGAAGTCGTCGGCGCCCAGGTCCTGGACGAGCTGGGCGATGGCGGCGTCGGCGAGGGCCGGGGCTTCGTCTTCGGCCCAGCCGGTGGGGCTGACAAGCACCGCGGTCAGGGGGAGCGCGATGCCGAAGAGGGTGATCCACAGGATCTGGCGCATGGTGGTCGTTCCTTCCAGCTGGACGGGAATCCGTAGGTCGGCGGCGCTACTTGCCCGGGCCGGCCTGTCCACCGGCGTCGGGCTCGTCATCGGCCTCGAACTCGAGATTCAACACATCGATCGTGCCATCCATACGACGGAGGCGTAGGAGGAGTTTGCCGCCGGGGGTGAAGGCCTTCTCGGCCGCGCGCAGCCGGGCCGGCGTCGCAGGCTTGCCGTCGATGGCGAGGATGCGATGGCCGGGGCGTAGGCCCGCCTGCCAGGCGAGGCTGCTCTCGGGGATCCGGCGCAGGTGGACCTGCATCGCCGCAGCGGGATCGCCCGTACCGACGTACACGACCTCGGCGCCGGCGAAGCTGGCGGGCCACTGCCCCTGGGTGGGCGCGAGCGGCTGCGTGCCGCCGGGATCCTGGGGTGCGGCCGGAGGCCGGCCCGGAGGCGGCGTCACCGGCTTGCCGGTTCCCGGCACGAAGGCCGGCGGCTTCGGATCGACGGTGACGAGTGCCTGCCCGAAGATCGTCATGATCTCGCGGTAGACGGGCGCCTTCTTGGGATCGCGCAGACCTGCGATCAGACGCCCCATGAGCATCGGCATGAGGCCCGCCACGCTGGCGCTCTCCCCCTCGGCCATGACGGTGGCCATGTCGCGCAGGAGATCCTCGTAGACCGCGGCGCGCACGGGATCGTCCTTCTCGTCGAGGTACTTCAGGACGAGCTGGCCCATGGCCTTCGTGAGCGCCCCCTCGGCGCCGGTGGCCAGACCGAAGGCCCCCGGTCCACGGAGGAACGGCGGCTGGCCCGGACGGGGACCGCCCTGGCCTGCGCCCGGGCCGCGCTCGCCCGGCCGCATGCCATGGGGCACGAAGCCCTCGGGCAGGCGCCCGCCGCGCTTGACGAGTTCCTCGATGTCCTTGCGGGTCAGACCGGGCGGCGCCTTCGGAGGCGCCTTGGCGGGGGCCTTCGCTTCAGCCTTCTTCGCGGGGGCCTGCTTCCCGGGCGCCTCCTCCTCATCGGCGAAGGCAGGTACGCCGAGCGCGAGGGCGCAGAGGATCGCGACGGGCAGCGGCATCCGACGCAGGGGCTTGAGCGGACGCAGGGGGCGCAGGTGCATGGGAACGAGCCTCCGGAGTGCGGCGGTGCGACTACGAAGTCTACGCGCCGCAGGCGCGGCTGTTGGGCCC
>JARGNS010000156.1 GCA_029213105.1 Planctomycetota bacterium | reverse complement strand
CACCCCCGACCCGTGCAGCTCCGTCGCCTGGCCGGACGGCCAGCGGCGCTTGAGGACCGATATGCCGGCCGGGTCCCGCGCGTGCAGGTCTTGCTCCTCGTGCAGGGTGATGAGCCAGGGGCGGGGGGCCCGGCGGGGGTACGCACGCCACATGCTCTTGGCTTCGTAGCCACGAGGTTCGCTCCACGCCACACGGATCTGTTCGGAGACCAGCCGTCGCAACGTGCCGTGGCGCTCGAGGGCGTTCACCCCGGCGAGCTTCCGCCACGCACGGTCCGTGAACGGCGGCGCGAACGTGCGAGCCTGGTCCGTCAACCAACGCAGCCGGTCGGGGTCGGCCATGACGCGGTCGCCGGCCACCGTCATCGGTTCCAGCACCTCCTCCACGGCCACCCAGCCCCTGTGGTGGTCGCGCGCCGGGTCGAGGTACACGCGTAGGGCCTTGACGAGGTCCCGATGGGCACGCAGGAAGGCCCGCGAGCGGGGCGCGGCAGAGCCCCGGGCGGGAAGCACGAGCAGGAGAAGGGCGGCGCCCGCCAGGAGGCCGGGGATGCGCGAACGCAGGGTGGGTTGGGTGGGGCTCATATCCATGCGAACGGCCACGGACGGGGCCCGAACCCGGGTCCCGGGCGGGTGTCCCGCTGGGGGGGCGGATGCGTCTCCTGGACGCAACGCCTCCCACGGCAGAACCCTCCTTGTGGCCCCCGCGGCGGGGCGGTATCGTCCGCCCGCCCGCTAGAGAGGGCGCCGGAGGCTGCTGTGCACGAGTTCCAGGTCGAGACGGTCGAGAGCGACGGCGCGGTGATCCACCGCATGAGCGGGGTCCTCGGGGACGCCCACCAACCTCACGAGTTCCATCAGACGTTCCTCGCCGGGCTCGCGGAGGCGCCGGCGCGCATCGTTCTCAACCTGCAGGGCGTCGAGAACCTCTACAGCGCCGGCATCGGCATCATCGCCAACTGCTTCACGGAGGCGAAGGCCGTCGGCAAGTCGGTGATCCTCTGTTGCGTTCCGGCCAACATCGAGAAGCTCCTGACGCTCACGGGGGTGATGCCGCTCCTGACGGCCGTGGAAAACGAGGCCGAGGCCCTCTCCGTCTCGATCGACTAGGGTCCACGGCAGCCAAGCCGCGCCAACGCAAGCAGAGGTGCGCGTCGCGGCTCGGCTACGCAGACTAGTCACCCACGGGCAGGCCGCTCGGCACGCGGGCCGGCACCTCGCCGGCCATGTCGCGCGAACTCTCGTCGGTGAGCGCCCGCAAGAAGGCGACCAGGTCGGGGACGTCGTTCCCGTCCAGGTCCGGCGACGGGCGCAAGATGGGCGACAGGGCATCGGCCCGCGCTTGATTGCGTGTCGGGTCGACGTCGACCAGGGGGCGCATGAGAGCGCTGAGCTGGCTCGCGTCGTACTGCTGCAGGTTGGCAACCGGGTTGTCGTAGTGGCGTACGGCCGCGCCGAGCGTGGTGTAGGCGCCGTCGTGCATCCAGGGCCCGGTCAGCTCGACGTTGCGCAGGCTTGGCGTGCGGAACTCGTAGAGATCATCCGGGTTGCCGGTCTGGGCGAAGCGGCCGAGGTCATCCCCATTGGCTTCGCGCCCCGGGCCGACCTGGGGGACGGCGAGGGCGTGATGACGCCCGTCGGTCTGCAGCGGGCCTCCGTGGCAGCGGGCGCAGTCCGCGCGACCGTAGAAGAGCACCGCGCCGCGCTTCATCGGTCATGGCCGCCAGGTCACCCGCCAGGTAGCGGTCGAAGCTGCTGTCCAGGGCACGGAACGCGAGGTCCTCGTAGGCGCCGAGGGCGGCGCCCACATGGCCGATGTGGAACCCATCGATGTCGGCAACGGCTGGGAAGGCCGCCTGGAACAGGGCGCGGTACTCGGCGAAGCCGCCCTGGGTGCCGTTGTCGGTGCCCACCAGGCGGTCCATGATCAAGGTCCACACCTCGAGGTTGTCCGCCGCGTCGGCGAGTTCGTTCTCGCCCGGGTCGCCACGCATCTCCGCATGGGAGGTGAGGGGGAAGATCGCCTGGGCCGCGAGGGCTGTCGTCAGCTCCTGGGCGATGGCGCCGGCGGTGGGTCGGGGACCGTTCAGCGCGGGCTCGGGGGTGTTCAGCGCACCGCCTTGCCCGATGCTCACGCGGCTGTCCCAGAACATCGTGCGGAAGGCAGGCAGCCCCTTGTTGAAGAGCGGGGGGGCGTTGCGCGGAATGAGGGCGCCACTGCCGAGGAGACGCGCGCTCCCGAGCCCGGAACCACCCTGGCCGATGCTGACCGAGAGGTCATCGCCCGTCCCGGTGGTCGGGTGGTGGCAGGTGGCACAGGAGATGTTGCGATTGCCCGAGAGCTCCTTGTCGAAGAAGAGTGCCTTGCCCAGGGCGACCAGGGCGTCCGCCGGGATGGGGGGCGCCTGCGGTGTGTCCACGTCGCGGTCCTCGAGGGCTTGCAACAACTGCTGATCGAGAGCCGAGGGTTCGACCGGGGGCGTGATCGGCGGTTCCTCCGGTACGTCGGGCGTGTCGCCGCTCTCGTCGATCACGGCCCCGTCCGTCCCCGCACCACCGCCACCGCAGGCAGCGAGAGAGAGGGTCATCAGACCAAGGAAGAAGACGATCCAGAATGCACGTTCACGCATGGGGGCCTCCGTTTCGCAGGTGGTCCTGCTGTGCCCCGGAACCAACTCCCTCGGGCACATGTCCTTGATCGCCCGAACTCCTTGCGCAGCGCTGAACCACGGGTCGCGTCTCTTGCGCGCCCCTGACGCAGATCTCACGAGTGTCTGACGCGAGCGCGCGCTGAGGCTCGGACGGACCCCACACGCCAAGGCCACGCCTTGATGCGCGGCGCGACCAAGCAGTTCGAGGGCCGGGACTGTGAGGTACGGGTGGCGCGCAGCGCGCGCGGGTCTCGAGCAAGGGAGATAGATGGTGCCGAAGGTGGGACTCGAACCCACAAGGCCCGAAGGCCACTAGGTCCTGAACCTAGCGCGTCTGCCAATTCCGCCACTTCGGCACGGTGCGAGACGGAGGGATGGTAGGGGGGCAGGGGCCGGGGTCAAGAAGGCACCCGGAGTCCTGGCGCACCGTCCGGGCGTGGACCCGAGAGGCGGGAGCGCGGGCTAGCGCCCGTTCAGCTCGCCCAGGATGCTGCGCACCTTCGAGGGCCTGAACTGCTCATCCAGGAAACGCTGCGTGTCACGGACGTTGTTGGTCAGGTGGGGGTCACCGCGCCAGCCGTGCCCGAGCCCCAACATGAAGACGGCCTTGCCCGGCACACGGGCCCGGGTCAGGGCTTCGATCATCAGCTCGGCGTGGAACTGGGGAACCAGGGTGTCGCGCGTCCCCTGGAAGAGCAGCATCGGCGCGTCGCCTGGGTTCACGTAGGTGAGGGGGCTGGCGCGGGTCGGGTCCTTGGCGAACTCGGCGCCCAGCACCGCTCCGAGCGCGAAGCCGCGCAGCACGCGCTGCTTGTCCTCGAGCGGGAGGCCGGGGATCTCAGCCCGATTCGTCGGTGCGACGCACCCCATGCAGGTCGGCCCGTAGAAGCCCACGACCGCGTTGACCTTGCTTGACTGATCGGCCCAGCCCCCTTGGCCTTCCATGCCATCCTCGGCATCCATCGTCCCGAGCAGCATGGAGAGATGCGCGCCGGCACTGAAGCCCATGGCGGCGATCTTGTCGGGATCCACGTTCCAGCGCTTGGCGTGGGCGCGGATGTAGCGCACGGCGCACTTGGCGTCCTCGATCTGGGCGGGCCAGGGCGCCGGGTTCTTCACGCCCGGCCGCGAGAGGCGGTACTGGACCGTGGCCGCGACGTAGCCCTCGGCCGCGATGAACTCGACCAGGGGGCGGAATTGGGCCTTGTCGCCCTGGATCCAACCACCACCGTGGAACACGAGGAGGCACGGCATGGGCTTCGTGGCCCCCGAGGGAATGGCGATGTCCATGCGGAGATCGCGGGTTCCGCCCTGGCCGTAGACCACGTCTTCGTGCAGTTGCACCTTGGGCTCGGCCGCGGTACTCGGCGCATCGGTGGCGCCCACGGCGATTGCCGCGGCGAGGACGAGCGCGGTGCCGAAGATGAGGGAGAGGCGACGGTCCATGGTTGGGTCTCCGGGGGCGTGCCCCCCAGCCTATCGGAGGACGGGCGGCGGTCGGGTAGCCTGCGCGCGTGAAGCGACCGTCCTCTCGCTCCCTGCAGATCGTGGCCCTGCTCGCGTTCTGCGTGGCGGCCGTCGGCGTGGCCCTCGTGGTGCCGCGTGCCCCGGCCATCGCGTGCCTGCTCGGATTCCAGGCTGCGGTCGGCGCTGATCTCGACGTGGAGTCGCCGGCACCGGCGGGATTCCGTCTGCTGGCCGACGAGGCCCGCTACGGCGTGGCGCGCGCGTGGCACCTCGCCGGGAAAGGGCGGCGTGCCCCGGCCATCCTCTTCGTGCACGGGGTGGCGCCGGAGGGCATACGGGACGGGCGCATCCTGCACGCAGCCCGTGCGTTCCACGCCGCAGGGTTCACCGTGGTCGTGCCGGAGCTGCCGACCCTTGTCAACCCGTTGCTCGAAGGCGAGGCGAGCCTGGCCGTCGCGGGCGTCCTGCGGGCCATGACGGGCGGCGCCATCGAGGGCGTACATCCCGAGCGCATCGGGATCGTGGGCATCAGCGTCGGAGGTGGGCTGGCGCTGCGTGGCTGCGCTCACTTCCGCGCGGCCGGGGGGGTAGGCATCCGGGCCCTGCTCCTGATCGGGGCGCCCTATGACATGCGGCGCACGTCGGTCGGGTGGTTCGAGGCCGAGGACCACGCCGAGGCTTCGGATGGGTCGTACACGTGGGAAGTTCGCAATGCGGCATCGTTCGCCCGGAACTTCCTGATTCGCGCGGGCCTGCGCACACGCCTGGGAGACGACCCCGACCTCGAGTTGCTTGCGGCGTGGATGGCCTCCGAGCCCCTCCCCACGGAGCCACTTGTGGGAGTGAACTCGCCGGCGGCCCTGGCCATCGCCAAGCTGCTGCACGCGGAGCCGGCGGTCCGTGCCGCGGCTCGGGAGCGCGTCCTGGCCGATGCGACCCAGCGGATCGAGTCCCTGTCGCCCGCCCTGTGGCTGGACGACCTCGTCCACCTCCGGGGCACGGCCGTCTTCCTGTTGCACGGTCATGGCGACCCGCTGGTCCCCATCACCGAGGCGCCGCTGCTCGCCGAGCGGCTGCGGAAACACACCGTGGTCAGCGTCCTCGAGAGTCACATGGTGGGCCACACCTCCGTCAACGACGCGACCCTCGGCGAGAAGCTCGCGCACGTCGTGCAGATGGACGACTTCTTCCGGATGATCGGGCGGTGAACGGCCGCCGCACGCGTATCCTTGGCGCGTGACCTCGTCGCCCGCCCACGCCGGCCTTGCGCGCCCCGTCTTGGTTGGCGTCGTGCTCGGTATTGCTGCCATCGCCCTGGCATGGTTCTTCAGCGATCGACCGGAGGGGGAGTACGAGCAGTACTTCCCGCGCGCCAACGCCGAGACGGTGGCGGCCTGGACCGAGGAATGGCATCGACGCGGCGACGCGTGGCGTGACGTGCCCGACCCCGCCGGGGAGGGGCCCGTCGTGCGCGCACGCTACTGGCTCGCCCGCGACCGCTACGACCTGGAGGTGCGTCGCCGCGGTGACCGCGTGGTCGTCTCCGGCGCGGGGGTGGCCGAACATCAGTTCGGAGGCGGCTGGGCCGCGTATGGCGAAGGGCGCATCACGGGTTCCCCGCGCGATTTCAAGGGAGCCGTGGCCACCTTCACCTGGTCGTGCCTGGGCCTGCGCTACCGCCACGCCAGCGATGGCATCGGGCGCATCGTGTTCAGCGAAGACGGCCGCGCGTGCACGACGCTGTACATGGCCTGGGAGGCTCCCGGGATCTGGGCCAAGTCCTACGGCGAGGTGCATGCGGAGGGTGACGAGCCCCCGGCCTACGGGGCCATCAAGGGGCAGATCCCGATCAGTGAGACCTTGTCTGCGCTCCCCGCGAAGGGGCGCTACCGCGTGCGTGTGCGCGTGCGCTCGACTTCCGGCGAGCCCATTGCCGGCGCGCTCGTGCAACTGAAGGGGCAGCCCGCCACGCGGGTGACCAGTGACGCGGAGGGACGCGGGGAGCTCGCATTCGTAGGCGCCCAGGCGCCCCTGGCCCAGGCCTTCAGTGCCGGCGCGCTCGGCTACCTCAACGGCGAGACGGCATGCCTCACCGGCGACGCCTGGCCCGGCCTGACGAACGGTGCGCTGGCGCCCGAGGAGGTCCTGATCGAGTTGCGCCCCCTCGAGCTTCCGGACGATGCCAGCTATGCGTGGAACCGGGCCTCGGCAGCGAGCTCGCCCGACGACGTCATGGCGTGTGGCACCTGCCACCCCTGGCACTACGACCAGTGGTACGAGAGTCGTCATGCGCGCATGGCCGACAACGGGCATGTGACCTGGGAGCACGGACGCATGCGCGCCGGGGATCCCGCTGCGCCGGACGACTGCGTGGGCTGCCACCAGCCGGCGTTCGCCGCCACCGCGGCGCCGGCCGGCGCCGACACCGCCTGGAAGCCCCGCGGCGTGATGGCCGGCAACCACTGCGATCTCTGCCACAAGATCCAGGCCGTGCTCGATCCGCGCGCGAGTGGAGTGTTCGGTGCCTACAAGCTCGCGCGCCCCGGCGCGACAGGGCGTGTGCGCCCCGGCGGCATCCACCATGTGTTCGGTGCCGCGCCGGACGTGACCTACGCGTACATGGGGGCGTCCTACAACCCGCTGTTCACGAGCAGTCACCTCTGCGCGGGCTGCCACCAAGGGGGCGGACGCTGGCGCGACGGCGCGCCGCCGAAGATCGATACGTTCGAGGAGTGGAAGCGCTGGGTGGCCGCGCGCCCGGTGGAGTCCCAGCGGTCGTGCCTGGACTGCCACATGGCCGGGGCTGCGACCGTCGCCCAGGATGGCCGACCGATCGACCAGATGGCCTGGGATGCGCTGCATCGGCGTCCGGAGGGCATCCACGACCATCGCTTCGCCGGGGCCTCGGCGCAGATGGGCGAACTGGCCCTGCGCGTGGAGATCGAGAAGCGCTTGGACCCGGACACGGGGGCATGGATCGCCGAGGTGGCCGTCACCAATGTCGGGGCCGGGCACAAGGTGCCCACGGGCACCTGGAGCAAGCACGTCGTCGTGGGTGTCTGAGCCGAGGTGGACGGAGCCCCCCTGCGACAGATCGGAGGGGACCGTGCGCGGCTCGCCGCCGCCGCCGAGGGCGGCACCGCCCTCGCGCCCGGGGATTGGCGCAATCCCGGCGGGTTCGTCCTCGGGGTTCGCGCGCGGCCTCGGAGCACCGAGCCGGGTGGAGGCGCGGCTCGCGCGCCTCCTGTGTTCTGGGCGGCGTGGCCCGCCAAGGACGTGATCGACGAGCGCTTGGCACCCGGCGCCACACGCAAGGCCACATGCCACTTCGAGGCGAGCGACGTCGAGCCCACCATCGAGGTGCGCGTGCTGCACCGCCGTGGCTGGCTCCCGTCCGGGACCGCGTCGGTCCCGTGGACCGTGGGGCCGAACGATCCGGCTCCCGAGATCCTCTGGAAGCGGGTGCGCAAGTGAGGCGGACGGTCCTCCTCACCGCGGCGCTGGGGCTGGCGTGCGGCGGCTGCGGCGACAGCGGCCCCGCCATGCCGGACACCACCAAGACCGTGCCTGTCGTGCCGGAGCAGTACGAGCGCCGGGACCTCGACACGTGGATGGGACTGGAGGCGGGCGCGCCCGCCGAGGAGCGGGCGGCCCAGGCGTTCGCGCTGGCGGCACTCGAGAAGGAGCCCATTCGTGCGGCGCCCGTGTTGCTCCGCCTCCTGCAGGATGAGGACGCCTCGGTCCGGCTGGCTGCCGTGATTGCCTCGGGCCGCCTGGCTCCGCCCTCGAAGCGGCTCGCCGCCGTCCTTGCGAGGATGCT